>CAMYLH010000024.1 GCA_947259065.1 uncultured Desulfobacterales bacterium | reverse complement strand
AAGCTCATTGATAGCGGAGAACAGAGTCAGATTCTTGACAGATAAAGTTGAAAAAATTGCCGGTCTTGAAACAATGGGGGAAGAACCGAGGAAAGGTTAAGAATCGGCGTGAAGGTTCTAACGGATGCCGGGCGGTTCACATCCATGAAAAGACTATTTCTAACAATTTCCATTTAAACAAAAAGTCTCAAGTTATATTTCAAAATAGCCGAAAAATAGACAAGAGCCGGTTGTCTCCTGGAATGATAAACATTAACTTCATATAATAAACCTAATTAAAATGGATTTAAGAGGCATTGGCAGTCCCGATAACCTGTTTGCAGCTACTGTCCAGCAACCGTCACAACTGGAAAGCCTGGCGAACAATGCTCTGAAACAGGGTATTGATCTGTATATGCGACAGGATTACAAGGCAGCCATCACAGAGTTTAAGCGCTCGGTGGGGCTGTCGCCGTACTCAACTCATGCCGTCGATGCCGCCAATTACATGGCGCAGGCCTATCTTTCGATCGATGATACCGGCGGCGCGATTAAAGCCTATCAAACCGCTATCCGGCTCGACCCTATGCGTGATGACAGCCACGTCAATTTGGGAAATCTTTACTTTTCCAGGGAGCGTTACCAGGAGGCCACTGAAGAGTATGAAAAAGCGGTAACGCTCAATCCAAGCTCCGGCAACTACTTTGCCCTGGGGCAGGCCTACATGAAAACCGGCCGTTATTCAGATGCGGAACTTCAATTCGATCAGGTGCTGCGAATGGAACCGGATAGGCCCAATGGCAATTTTGGATTGGGTCTTAATTACAGCAAGCAGGGACGCTATGATGAGGCCATCGGGCAGTTTCAAAAGGCTATCAGCAAAGATCACCATTTTTACGATGCCTATGCTGAGCTTGGATACGCCTATGCCGATTCAGGGAAGATGGACGAAGCGCAGCGGCAGGTCGACCTTCTTAACCTGGTAGATCCTGAACTTTCCGGCAGTCTCAGCAGTTACATGCACAAAGTGGCTCCGCCCAAGTTCGCAATTGCTTATTCAACAGACTTCGGTTACAGCATGCCCATGAAAACGTCTCTGACCGCCTTGGATATCTATCTGGAGAATGCCGATGCCTCTAAAACGTTTACCATGAAATTCCAGTTTGACAAGCAAATAAGCCGCGAGACGGTCGAAAACCGCTTCAACTGGCAAATTAAACGATCCACGGCCAGCGGAGCGGGGCAGGCATATAACTTCGGTTTTCCGATTTCCGACACCGAAGTCACCCTTTCACCCTTTCCCGACCAGGTGATCTACGATTCGGATTCGAGAACGGCCAAGGTCCACTTTATGATACAGCAAAACGCCACCGCCGACGGCACGATTGATCCTTCTCATATTGAATTCAAATTTACCGGCAAGGACATTTACGGAAATTCGATGGATGATAAATTTGATCAATTCATAGGATTTTCAGGGGTTGCTTGAGGAATTCAAAACATCATTTAGGACCATTTCCGTTTTAATCAATCGACCTTCCATCTCAGTCATCGCAGCTATAAGCGTTTATCACAAACTCGGCTATCCCATTTTTCTATAAGCCAGGCAGATACTTAGAATTCTATATGATGTCTATAAGTTATGGGATTTAGAGTACGTAAGCTTTACCATGTAATCGTATGATAGCCTCAGGATAAAAACAGCTCTCTGGTCTTTTCCCTGAAGCTTTGGCGAGAAAAGTTTCTTGCTTTATATAGGGCTTCGATGGCCATTTTTTTCTTTGTAACAATATCTCCGAGCAACTGCACCGTGGCATAACCCATCTCCTGCAAATCGGAAACAAGATATCCGTTTCTCCCGGTTTCAATTATTTCCGCGAGCCCACCGGCGTCGACGGCCACAGGTACGCATTGAGAAGCCATCGCCTCTGCCGTAGCAAGGCCGAAAGATTCCTGACCTACTTCAGCATACCGGTCGGCTATCCCAAACCCGGTCGTTGACCAGATTACGGAAGCTTTTGCATACTCACGATGCATTTCATTTAGAGTCAGTCCATATCGAATTCGTACCAGGGAAGGATCCACTATCTTTTCAAAATGCTCGGATAAAGAAGTTCGGCTTGAGCCGATGAGTGTCAACCTGGCGGTTTTCGGTAGCCAGGGCCTGATTCGATCAAAAAGTTCGATTTGTACTTGTTGCTGTTTGATGGGCTCGAACCGACCCTCAGAGACTATTGTTTGCTCCTTGGGTGGCGCCGGTTCGAAAAACATATCATCAACAAACGGGTGAATAACCGAACATGCGGTTACCTCAATGCCCCACTGGTTAATCATGAAATCCCTGATATAGTTGCTAGGGAAAAACACTTTGTCTTGCGAGAAAAATCGGCTGTGTATCTCGGCATTCATTGATGTCATATCGTGCCCCGGATATCTTTCAACCATGGTAGCTTCATTAAGCCGTTTATAAACGACCTGATGGTGAAGAATTGTCTTGCGGCAATGGATCTTCAACGGCCTCCCGTTTGTTACACTAAAAAAACGGCGTGGTCCGAAACTATATTCTGAATGTTCTCCTCTGATTTGATTTTTGTGGCGGCAATCGAAATTTTAGACAAATCCATTTGGAACTGCAGGCTTAAATTTTTTATTATCGACAGTTCCGACTCATCACAGATCAGAACGACATTCATGTCTTCCTGGAGAACGGCGAGAATGCCAAGAAAATATTTTTCACCTCCTCCTGCAAATCGAAGGTAGGGGCTGTATGTATAAAGAGCAGGTTTCATAGTTATGTCTTGGAGCTGTCAGGTGTTGTGTGTCCGCACTGAAAAGATCGGTTGATATTTCTTTTCGCAAATCACATTGAAATCTTTTTTGAATTGTTCAGGTGTAAAACCGCCTTTCTATTCATCTCCAATTAAAGCTAAGGCCTTTTGAAACTTTTCATTAACTGCCAGAGACATCACAGCGGCCTCTACAAGAAGTGCTCCGGCTTCTTCCTGGCCGTTTGTCTTTGCTTTTTCGGCCCAATTCCTGTAATTTAAAGCATGATTCTCATTACGTTTGATCCAGTGATTGAGCATTTTTACAATTTTTCATCAAATGGCATCTCGTTATGGGAATCATGATCGTGATGGTCGTTTGACATGCATTTTCGTTTCAAAAAAAAAATAATTATCTCGCTTATTCTGCTTGTTGGGGTGGCTTCAGGCGTATTAACCGGCGCGTTTTTCGCCTTCACCCGGGACTTGCCCCAGATTCAAACTCTGGAGACATTTAGGCCCCAGGCAGTCACCCGCATTTATTCAGCCGACAAGCAGTTGCTGGCCGAATTGTATCTGGAAAAAAGGGACCCGGTCCCTCTCGACAGTATCCCCACCTATCTCAAGGCAGCCCTGATTGCCACGGAAGACCGAAAATTCTATACCCACAGTGGTATCGATCTTAAGGGAATTGCAAGGGCCCTGATTAAAGATATCCTCGCCGGCGAGTTTGTAGAGGGTGCCAGTACCATTACCCAGCAACTAGCCAAAACATTGTTTCTGACTTCCCGCAAAACCATGGTTCGAAAAATCAAAGAAGCCATACTGGCCTTTCAGCTGGAGCGCCGATATACCAAAGATGAAATTCTGGAGTTGTATTTGAATCAGGTATATTTCGGCAGCGGCGCTTACGGCGTAAAGTCGGCCGCCGAAATGTTTTTTAACAAATCTGTGCGGGATTTAAATCTAACCGAGTGCGCCTTGATTGCAGGCATGCCGAAGTCCCCGTCGCGCTTCTCTCCCCTGATAAACAAGGACCTCGCCTTGAAGCGCAGAAATATTGTGTTGAAGCAGATGTGGGCGACCGGTATTATTAGTGCGAAAGACTATAAGCAGGCGGAGACGGAAGAAATTAAAATTGGGAATAAAAGCAAAAATTTAGCCCGCACGCCTTATTTTGTGGAATATGTCAAAAAATATCTGGAAAATATTTTGGGGGCATCAACGCTGTATAAAAGCGGACTCTCGATATACACCACCCTTGATTCCAAGCTTCAAAGCGCTGCGCAAGAAGCCGTGGCAGACGGTCTGCTCGCTCTGGAAACACGAATGGAAAAACAGAACATCCATCAAGCCGACCCCCAGGCTGCGCTGATAGCGGTGGATGTGAAATCCGGCGCCATTCTTGCCATGGTGGGAGGCAGAAATTTTGATGAAAGTCCTTTCAATCGGGCAACGGTGGCCAGGAGACAGCCAGGCTCCGCCTTCAAGCCTATTGTTTATGCCTATGCCGTGGAACAGGGATTCGCTCAGAACAAATTGATACTGGATGCCCCGATTGCATTTAAAGGAAGCGGTAAGGGCAATGACTGGAACCCCCAAAACTTCTCGAAAACTTATCTGGGAGAAATCACCTTAAGAAAAGCGTTGACCATATCACAAAACATCCCCGCGATACGATTAATAGAAATGCTGGGACCGGACTCGGTGGTAAATTTTGCCCATAGGCTAGGCATTGAGTCGAATCTGGAGCCTTATTTATCGCTGGCGCTGGGCACATCGGAAGTAACTTTGATGAATCTAACCAACGCCTATGCCGTCTTTGCCCGGGGAGGCAAGTGGATCGAGCCTTTTGGTATAAGGGAAGTTTCCGATCACCGCAATCGGACAATCTGGCGTGCCAAACCTCAGAAGAAGCTGGTAATGTCCCGGGAGGGTGCTGCCATCGTAACCAATATGCTTGAAGGTGTCGTCCAGGAAGGAACCGGCACTCAAGCGCGCATACTCTACGGTCCAGTGGCCGGAAAAACAGGAACAACCAATAATTACCGGGATGCCCTGTTTATCGGATTTTCGCCGGCTATTGCAGCTGGAGTCTGGGTCGGTCTGGATCCGGGCGGAACATTGGGGGATCGGGAAACCGGCGCCAAAGCTGCTCTGCCAATCTGGATCCAATTTATGAAAAACTCGCCAACAAGCGAATTCGCCCCGTATTTTGATCTCCCAGATAACGTCATTAAAGTGCGTATGAACATGCAAACCGGTATGCTTGCAGCCGATGGATCCAATAATGCGGTTGATGCGCTTTTTATCAAAGGCACCGAGCCGAAGCAATAAGCATCCGTTAGGTATAAATAATATTAATAGGTAATGGCGGATATTTCCAGACACCTGGCTGGGGCAGAATATGCTGACCGCTGACGGCCAGCCAGTTCAAGTCAGGTTTAATGTCACGCATTTTGCCGTCTTCCGGCGGCCGAGAGTGGTAGGTTTGGGCATAGGTCGCCTCGAAGATACAAACGGCATCCTTTTTTTCGCGGTCGACAATGTAGTATTTCTTAAATATGTGAGGCGAGAGGTTTCTGCTCTCGAGGATCTGTTCCAGATCCTGTTGGCTAAATTTCATCAAAACCGCTTTCGAAACACCCCGTTCGGAGATCCGAAGTAAAGATCTCGATTCACTGCTGCCGGCATATACCGTGGTAATGCCCGGAATCTTTTTCATATACTGGGAGGCCACAATAGCTGCCGTCCTTCTGCCGCCCGCCATCACGGGCAAACCATAGTATTCAAAAAATTTCTTTTGAATATCTTCAGCATATTTATCGCCTTTTTCATAAAGATCTTTGGATATGTATCGTAAACTTTGGGCCATGTCTTCAGCCGCATCGGCGATGGGCCAGTCAATGCGCACATGAAAATGGGACAAACCATAACGATTTTTGGATATACCGGCTGGGTTTCTCTGGATTAAAAGGGCATAATCCACCGGTAGCAGCCGTTTGATAAAATTTTTAAACTGGATGGACTCTAAATATTTCCAACTGCGATCAAAATTTTGCGAAAGCTCCAGAGTTTTAAACCTTAAAAGATTGGTTTTGGTTATTTTGTTGTCATCAAAAATCCGGATATACTTTTTATGTTCGTCCGGTACATAGTCTTCAACAAAAACAACGAGAAAAGCATTCTGGCTTTCATATTCCATATCCGGAATTCGCGCACGGGGTTTTAGCTCACGCTTTTCAACGTAAGGAAACGGCAACTGCTGGGAAACAAAATTCTGGTAGGAGTCTATCAAGGCATGCTGCAGCAAAAATTGATCCAGCTCATCCCGGAGAAGTTCATAATAGGATCGCCTAATTCGATCGGCCCTGCTCAGCTCTTCTCTGTATCTCCAGAATGCCAATTCCGTCTCCTGTTTCAGTAATAAACTTCGAGTTTCTTAACAAACTATATCATGAATTTCTGAAGATATAAAGCAAGATTTAGCTGAAATACCGATATTTTAGAAGAAACTTATTTTTTTTAGGTGAGAAAAACCCTCCAACCTGAAACACCTGGCGGCAACCCTGCTCAAGATGGTAAATCAAGATTTTTTTTGGCGATCGATCGCTTTCTTTTTCGACCATCTTTCGAGAAAACCGATCATGCCGGAACTGTATGCCCTGTCTAACCGTTCTTCCCGAACTTTGAGTCCGTCACGCCCCTGTATCGCCGTTCTCAAACATTCTGTTTTATGACGGCAGGCAAGGCATGTTTCCGGTGTATTTCGTAACCCCTCTTTTCCCATGGGAAATACGGTTTCAAGCTGCGCAAAGCAGTCAGGCGGTCGATTTTTTTTCTGGGTCATTTTTGCTGGCTGTTCCAATTTTAGCGGTGTCATCTTATTTGCATATCGAATTCCCGGCTCATCCGAGCGATGTCGCCCTGATCTGCAAAGCTGTAGTAGGAGTTGTCTCCAATGATAATGTGTTCATGAATGGTGATGCCCATCACTTTACCTGAAAAAACTAGCTGCCGGGTGATGGCAATATCTTCGGGGGAGGGTTTGGGATCTCCTGACGGATGGTTATGAGCAAAAATAAGTGCCGCGGCCTTATGTCTGAGCGCTGAGTCCACCACTTCCCTCGGATAGACACTGCTGGCGGTTAAGGTTCCGGTGGAGTGGGTTTCGGTGGAGATCACGCAGTTTTTAGAGTCCAGAAAAATAATCTTGAACTGCTCGCGGGCTTTATCCCTGATGCTGTGAAATAGATAATCATAAAGTTCCTTTGAATTGTTAACCGGATTTTTATTGATCAACTTCTTTTCAAGGTATCGGTCCGATACTGCTTTTATAAGTTTGAGTCCAAAAGAATTTTTAGGCCCAATGCCGTCTATTTCGCAGAGTTCGTGGCTGGAAGCTTCCATAACTGCCTGTAACGTTTTGAACCGCGACAATGCAGCTTTGGCCATATCCTTGCAGTCTTTTCTTGGTGTACCAAGGGTCAGCAACAGCTCGACCACTTCGTAATCCTGAAACCCATCTAACCCGGCGTCTAGAAACCGTTCGCGCAGGCGCTGGCGGTGGCCCTCCCCTTTATGCCGTTTTTTCTTATCCATTATCTACTCTTCTTTTTCAGCCAGCCGTGCCGCACCCACCACCCGTTCATCGACATCCATCCCCATGACTTTTACCCCTTGGGTATTTCGGCTGATAACCGAAATGCCCTTAAAGGGCATCCGGATAATCTTGCCGTTGTTGGTCATCAGCATCAGATCGTTATCTTCTTCAACAAGTAAAATAGACACGACCAATCCGTTTCGCTGGGTGGTTTTAATTGAGATCACCCCTTTCCCACCGCGTTTCTGGACAGGGTATTCATCGATCGACGTTCTCTTGCCGTAACCGTTCTGGGTAACGGCAAACAGGGTCTGACCGTGGCTCAAGACCTCCATGGCTACGATTTGATCTCCGGCGCCAAGTCTCATGCCACGCACACCCATCGACGTCCGTCCCGATGGACGAATGTCCGCCTCATGAAACCGTATTGACTTGCCCATGAGTGATCCTAAAAACACGTTCAGGGTACCATTTGTAATTCTGGCGGATATCAATTCATCATGGGGCATAAGACTCAACGCAATGATACCGCCGGCCCTGGGCCGGCTGAAAGCCATTAAATCTGTTTTTTTAACCAGCCCGTTTTTGGTGGCCATGAGCACATGGTACCCCGGCTCAAATTTCGGCACCGCCAGCACTGCAGTCAGGCTTTCACCGGATTCGAAATTTAGCAGATTGACAATCGCCTTTCCGAGACTCATACGGCCGGCCTGGGGGATATCATAAACCTTGCACCAATAGACTTTGCCCATATTGGTAAAGAACATGAAGGTGTGATGGGTGGAGGCCACAAACAGGTGCTCGACGAAATCATCCTCTTTTGTCCCCATGCCCGTCTTGCCTTTGCCTCCGCGGCGCTGATTGCTGTAAAGGGTTATGGGATTTCGTTTGATATATCCCCGCTTGGAAATGCTGACAACCATATCCTCTTCGACGATCATGTCTTCGATAGTGATCTCTTTGGTTTTTTCAACAATTTCCGTGTATCTGTCGTCGCCGTATTCATTTTGAATCTCGCCAAGCTCTTCCTTGATAATATTGAAAACCAGTCGCTCATTGGCGAGGATCTCTTTGAATCGGGTAATATCTTTGAGCAATTCCTTATATTCTTCGACTATTTTATCACGCTCGAGACCCGTGAGCCGCTGCAGCCGCATATCAAGTATGGCCTGGGCCTGGATGGGCGTCAGTTCGTACTGCTCAATCAGTCGTTCCTTGGCCTCCGGGGGTGATTTGGATTGCCGAATCAAGGCCACCACATCGTCCAGATGTTCAAGAGCGATTTTCAAGCCTTCTAAAATGTGGGCCCGTGCTTCGGCTTTTTTCAAATCATAGCGGGTTCGACGGATGACAATATCTTTGCGATGCAGGATAAAATATCCCAGGATTTCCTTTAGGGCCAACATTTCCGGCCGGTTGTTGACAATGGATAGAAAAATGATACCGAAGGTGTTTTCCATGCGCGTCATTTTATAAAGCTGATTGATGGTCACGCCGGCGATCTGATCCTTTTTTAGACCGACTGCAATACGCATACCTTCCCGGTCCGATTCATCCCGCACGTAGCTTACACCTTCGATATGCTTATCTCTGACAAGTTCGGCGATCTTTTCGACCAGCTTGGCTTTATTGACCTGGTAGGGCAATTCCGTCACGATGATGGTTTCACGCTGGGTGCGCTTATCCTTTTCGACGGCCACCCGGGCACGAATTTTGATGATGCCCCGCCCGTTCCGATACGCTTCTTTAATGCCGTCTGTTCCGTAAATGATCCCTCCGGTTGGAAAATCGGGACCCGGAATATATTGCATAAGTTCCTGCCAGCTGATTTGCGGATTATCGATCAGTGCGACCGAGGCATTGATAATTTCAGAAAGGTTATGCGGCGGTATATTGGTGGCCATTCCAACGGCTATCCCGGCCGAGCCGTTTATCAGGAGGTAGGGAATTTTTGAGGGAAGCACTGCAGGTTCGGTCAGTGATTCGTCATAATTCGGCACAAATTCCACTGTTTCTTTGTCCAGATCTTCCAGCATCTGGTGTGCCAGGCGCTGCATGCGAATTTCAGTATACCGCATGGCGGCCGGCGGGTCTCCATCAATGGAGCCGAAGTTTCCCTGCCCGTCCACCAGGGGATATCGCATCGAAAAATCCTGCGCCAGACGCACAATTGTATCGTATACGGCTGTATCTCCGTGGGGATGATATTTACCAATAACATCACCAACGATTCGGGCTGACTTTTTGTAAGGTTTGTTATAATCGTTTTTAAGCTCCCGCATGGCAAACAGCACCCGCCGGTGGACAGGTTTGAGGCCATCGCGTACATCCGGCAGAGCCCGTCCGATGATGACACTCATGGCGTAGTCGAGATACGATTTTTTCATCTCTTTTTCGATGCTGATTTCGCCCATTATCTCGTTTTGGATCATTTCAACTCCTATGGTTGATCAATTGTCAATTGCTTGTTCGCCGGATCTGGCGATCAGGGCTTGCAGAAAAGCTTTTTTTGGGTTAAAAAGCAACCTATCGAACTTTACCCACTTTTAAGTTTCTCTTGAGGTTCAACAATCCGTCGATAACTGGATTCATAAATATCGGTCAAGGTTAAAAAGGCTGTCACCACAAGGGGTCCGTAAATAATGCCCAATATCCCGAATAGCTTCAATCCGCCGATAATGGAGAGAAACACCAGCAGGGTGTGCATCTGAACACGCCTTCCCACCACTTTGGGTTTAAAAAAATATTCGATCCCCCCAGAAAGTAATACATAAAAAACGATAAAGAAGATGCCGGCTGCAAATCGCCCATATAAAAACAAATAAATTGATGCTGGAATAAATACGATGCCGATCCCCACAATCGGCAAAAATGCCATCAAGGCCATGATAACCCCCCAGAGAAAGGGGGAATTAAAACCGAACAGTGCAAAAACGGCACCTCCCAGCGTTCCCTGAATGATTCCGCCCAATCCATTGCCGATGAGAATGGCGCCCGCCATGTCCTTGAACTTTTGGATCAGTTTTTCATCCTGCTCATCGGGCAGGGGTGAAAGCTCGACAATAAACGATGCCAGGCGCGGGCTGTCGATCAAGAGATAAAAAATGATCAAAATCATAAAAAAGAAGTTCACCACCAGATTAAGGACATTTGTGGTCATGGACCGTACCTGCTCGTAAAGGAACAATCCGACCACCCTGCCAAGCTCGGCAATCCCCTTATTGATTTCATCACCGGTAATCGTCAGACCAAAATTCGACAGCATCGGGTTGATTTTTTCAACAATTTTGCTGTTTGCCAGCAGCTCTTTATACGGGTTGCTTAACACCGCCTCCCTGGCCGTCAAATACATATCATAGGCTTCATTGGCCAGAATGCCGATGAAAATAGATACCGGAATAAAAAGAACGAGGAATATCAGCAAACAGGTCAGCAAGGAGGAAAATATGGGGCTGAGTTTTCGATTCAAATATCGGTAAACCGGATTAAAAATTCCGGTGATAACTGCTGCCAGAACAATTATCGATATAAAAGGCCAGAGAAGCCAACCCAATAAAAAACAGGAAACCAGGAATAAGGCCAAAAAAAACCATAAAATCATGTCACGTGGTGTCGAATTGCTCAAATTACCTCCCAATGGATGGGGTTTTCGGTGATTTAATTCCAACACCCCCGGCGAAGTTCGCAGAAAATTCTATTTTTGCTGAACCGGGCGGGAACCGGATGTTCTGCAATTGAATAATAAACGCCACGACACAATAAACCGAAGCAAAGGGTTTGGGCCGTGGCGGTAATCAGAAAAGGTATCGTTCAGTATATTAAGGATACGAGTCTTATTTGCTGAAATAGGCGCCCGCAATCGATAAAAGAAGGGTTTCATAGATGAATACCGGCACATAATTCCCATTAAAAATGTGGTAGGTAATGCCGCCGCCAATAATAGCAGGAACACCAAAAAAAACCAAAATCCCC
>CAMYLH010000023.1 GCA_947259065.1 uncultured Desulfobacterales bacterium | reverse complement strand
CGCCAGTTATTATGGCGTCAGTGATCTGCAAGCCCTGGTGCTCGAGACGCACAAATTCGAGGCGCGCTACCTGGATCAATTAATCGGTCCCTACCCTGAACACAAGAACCTTTACATTGCCCGTTCACCCATTTCTCAGGCCGAAGATCTTTCCTGCCCCGTCATTTTCTTCCAAGGCCTCGAAGACAAGGTTGTGCCGCCCGCCCAGGCGGAGATGATGGTAGAAATCCTGAAAGATAAAAAACTGCCGGTTGCCTATGTTGTTTTTGACAAAGAACAACATGGGTTTCGGATTGCCCAAAATATCAAACGGGCGTTGGAGGCCGAGCTGTATTTTTACTCCCGGATTTTCGGATTTCAGTTGGCGGATGAAATCCAACCTGTGAAAATTGAGAACCTCTAATCTTTAATTTCAGCTAAAATATAGGTTGATTTGGTTGAGAAGATGGTTATTGTTTATCACTTAATCGAAGCTTATTAGGATGAAGTGGTCGGGAAATGTAGAAATTAACAACCACCAACCAACAACTTTTTAAAGTATTGATCAATGAAAAAAAAAGACTTGAATTATCTAAAAAAGTTTTTAATCCAGCAACTTATGGATTTATTAAACCGATCTGACTGCAGTCTGAATGGATTGGATGACACAGATGACAATCTGTCGGATCTTCTCGATCGAGCCACTCAGATTTCCGAACGAGAATTTTCTCATCATCTTTGCAGCCGCGAAAAGCTGTATTTAAGACGGATCGAGCGCTCTCTGCAGGATGTAGAAGACGGGGTATATGGTCTCTGCGAACAGTGCGACAAAGAAATATCCTTGGCGCGGCTAAAGGCCAGACCGACGGCCCGATATTGTATCGATTGCAAAACGCAGCTTGAGAAAATGGAGAAGCTGACCGGCATAGATGCCACCTGAATGCAGCCGGGCGCTGAAATTCAGCGGACTTGAGTATTAAATTTTTTAAGCGTATGTTCATTGCCTGAATTGAGCATTTTTCCGCTCGATCAGCACCGAGCTATAAAAATTGGGAAGAGGTCCTCGCTAAAAAATCACCCGTTCCGGGTTGTCGAATCGTGCTGCCCGAATTTCCCCCTTTGATTATTAAAATCAGCCAGGCTATAAACCCCGCCCATCCATAAGCGTCTTTTCCGTTTTCAATCCCGGAATCCACATCTCGTATTGAAAAATGGGGTTGCCTGAACGAAATTCATGGTTATTTCATGGTTTGGTAATCTATGAAGATCTCAAAAATTTTCCATTGACATGAATCTATCGCCTTCTATAAAGTTGCAGAGGATGGCCTTATTGTCAATTGGGAACGCCTTTCCTATCCATAGTCCCATTGGCAGGTTGCGGATTTATGATGAAAGTGGATTTCTCGTCGGAATTCTGTGGGAGACATTGAATATCTGCTTGACGAATTTCAACGGCTGATCTCACAAAAAAAATTTCTCCGGCCCGGATATATTAAAATAATGGCTTCTACCCCATCACTTGAACATTTGATGCAACAACTTGAAACCCTGCAAAGGGAACTCGAAGAGAGCCGCCAAGCCCAGGAAAAATCCCGAGACAACGAATTCAAGTATCGCAGTGTAGTTGAAAACGCCAATGAAGCGATTTTGGTCGCTCAAGATGGGTTCTTACGATACGCAAATCCCAAAGCCGAGGAATTGTTAGGTTTTTCTGCGGGCCAGCTCTCTGCAAAATCATGGTTGTCATTCATACATCCGGAAGACCGCAGCATGGTGAGGGAACGGCATGAAGAAATACTGAGCGGGAAAAAGCTCCCGAATGTATATCCCCTCAGAATTGTCAGCAGGGATGACAAAACGATATGGGTAGAGTTGAAAGTCAGTTTGTTTTCTTGGAACAATCAACAGGCAACGCTTTGTTTTATGAGTGAAATTACGGAACGGAAACAGGCCGATGAAAAATATCATCGCGTCCTCGAAAGCACCTATGAAGGTTTCATGCTCCTGGACAGTGACCTGGTGATCAATGATGTGAACAAGGCGTTGTTACGAATTTCCGGTTTCAGCCGTGAAGACTTTATCGGTCAAATTGTGGACAAATTCTACGATAAAGCCTCAGTGAATTTTTATTCTGCAAGTCGAGATCATTTAAGTTTCGAAGCCTCATTTCGTTCCAAGGCCGGTGTGCAGATTCCCATGCTGTTCAGTCGCAGCATTTTAAAAGACGAAAATGGCGCGATTAATGGATACATGTATTTCCTTTCGGATCTGACCGAATTGAAGGCCACCCAGGAAGAGCTAAAAATGGCGGAACAGCGATATCGCAACATGTATCAAAACGCAGTACAGGCCATGTTCCAGAGCAAAATATCCGGTGAGCTTCTTCGGGTAAACCCATCCTATGCCAATATCCTTGGATACAGCTCGCCGGAAGAGGTGCTGAATGTCAAAGATGATGCCCATAAGTTCTATTTCAGCCCGGAGGATCAGTCCAGGATGATCCAGGCAGTCAAAAAGAAGGGTGCCTTGGTAAATTATGAACTCAGGCTGAAACGCAAAGATGGAAAGCCTGTCTGGATTCTGGCGAATATTCGGCTTACCAAAAACGATAGAAGTGACCCCATTCTGGAAGGCATTTTAGTAGACAATACAAAACGGAAAGTTCTAGAAAAAGAACTTCGCCGCGATCGTAAAAAATTTCGGAATCTCTCCATCCACGATAATCTGACCGGTTTGTACAACACGCGGCATCTTTATAATGTATTGGATGACCTTATCGAAGAGAGCAAATTAACACAGAAGCCGTTTTCTTTAATTTTTATGGACATGGATAACTTTAAACGCGTCGTCGATACTTATGGTCACCTGAATGGGAGTCAGGCACTCAAAGAAGTGGCAAGCACGATAAAAAGCTGCCTAAAAGGGCCCTGTTTCGGGGTTGCTTATGGCGGTGATGAATTCGTCATCGTCCTACCCGGATTCAATAAGCTTTGGGCCGTAGAAAAAGCCGAGCAAATCCGATCAAAGATGAAGCAGACAACTTACTTAATCAACGCCGGATGTAATGTTCACCTTGGTGCCAGTTTTGGTTTGGCAACATTTCCTGATGATACGGATAGTCGTACGGGCTTATTGGGGCTGGCGGATAAAGCCATGTTTCGCATTAAGCAGATCGGCAAAGGTTCAATCGGTATCACGGAATCCTGATTACTTGTCGAGCAGTTCCCTGGTGATGCGGGAAATCCGGCTGAGACTGAAAGGTTTTTGAATGAATTCATCACAGCCCTTATCCAATATTTTTTTGACAACACCGGTGAGGCTGTAACCGCTCGATAATAAAACCTTAACATCCGGTTTAATTTTTTTTAGATGTTCATACGCTGTCAGACCGTCCATGCCGGGCATAACCATGTCGAGAATGATCAAGTCAATATTTCCACTATCATTCCGAAATATGTCGATGGCTTCTTTTCCGCTATTCGCAAGTATGGTGTTATAGCCCAACTTTATCAACATGGCCTCGCAGGCCTCTAAAATATAGTCTTCATCATCGACAACCAAAATCGTTTCATTGCCCGTCCGAATGTTTTCTGCCAGGGTCGTATCGATTTCGGCAGGCAGATCGGAGGCAGGTAGATAGATGTAAAACGTGGTTCCCTTTCCCACTGTACTGGTAAAATGAATAACCCCGTGATGGTTTTTTAGAATACCGAATGCTGAGGCTAATCCCATCCCGGTTCCCTTTCCCATCGATTTTGTTGTGAAAAATGGTTCAAACACTCGTTTTTGCGTCTCTTTGTCCATACCTCTGCCGTTATCCGCGACGGATATTTTGACATATTTACCGGGCACTGCTTCGTAGGGCCGGACGAAGTCAGCATCCAGAACCGCATTTTCGGTTTTTACATGGATTGTTTTTCTGTGTCCCATTGCCTGCCAGGCATTAAGATACAGGTTTACCAATACCTGTTCAATTTGACTTCGGTCTGCCGCCACGGTCCAGATATCTTCCTGGTATTCGCATATCACTTTGGTTTCTTTTTTCGTGCGGCCAAAGAGGGTGGATGAGGTCTGAACCACGTCATTGAGGTTAAGGGGTCTCACCAAATACTTACCACCCCGAGCGTATCCCAACAGTTGTCGGGTCAAATTCGCGCCGCTGCGGACGCAGCGTTCGATGCTGCGGGTATTTTCATAGCGCGGATCGGTCGCGTCCAGGGAAATTAAAAGCAGGTCAACGTTACCCTGAATGCCCATCAGAAGGTTGTTAAAATCATGTGCTATTCCACCTGCAAGCGTTCCGATTGCCTCCAGTCTCTGAACCTGTTGCAGCTTGTCCTCCAATATTTTCCTCTCATCTTCAGCCCGACGACGTGCGGTCGTATCGCGACCGATGCCTCTGAATCCCTGCGGCTTTCCCTCGGCATTTCGCACCAGTGATACCGACATTTCAATATATCTTTTCTTGCGATCCTTTCTGATGATCTCAAATTCAATGGCCCTGCAGGGTTTTCCGGTACGGAAGACGTCTTTAAATGTCAAAAATAATTTTTGGGCGGTGTCCCGGCTGGTATAGTTGCGAATATTCATACCGGGCAACTCGCTTTTAAGCCAGCCCAGGATTCTTGATGTTGCGTCGTTGTAGAAAGTAAAGTTACCCCTCAAATCGGTTTCAAAATAGCCCTCTTCAATGCTTTCCAGGATAATACGGTATTTTTCCTGATTTACTCCCAGCGCCACCTCTGTTTGCCGGCGCTGCTCGATCTCCCCTTTTAATTTTTCACCGGCTTTCTCAAGATCGGCCGTGCGTTCTTGGACAAGTTCTTCGAGATGTTCACGGTATTTGCTTAACTCAGCTTCGGCTTCTTTTCTGGCGCTAATATCACGCAATGATCCAATAATTTTCAGTGGCACACCCTGTTCATCGTTCATCAGCACTGAATTCAGAGAAACGCAGGTCGGCTTGTCGTCGACAAACTTAAGTAATATTTCGTAATCGGAAATTTTTTTATCGGCCAGGAGGGTTCGAACCATTTCTTCCCTGCTGCGGGGAGAAAAATAAAATTGATCGACCTTCACTCCCAGTAGATCTTCTCTTTTATAGGGTGAAATTTTTCCAATGGAAGGACTCAATTCCAAAATCTCACCGTCCATTGAGGTTTCATAATAAACATCCTGGATGTTTTCAAATATGCCACTATACTTCTCTTTATACTTTCGAATGGCTTCTTTCATCAGTCGAAATGAGTTGGCGGTCTCCTGTATTTCCTTGTATTTTGAGTTGAGATTAAATCGCGTTTGCAAATCATCATTTTTAACAGCCAGGGCTTCCTTCTCAAGGTTGGTGATGGGGCGAATGATGCCGCGCGCGAAATACAGCGCAATGACGGTTGCAACGACGGAAATTAGCAGGGTCAGTAGAATATTGAACCGGCGACTTTTCTTTAAATCCCCCAGGTAGTCATTTTCCGGTAGATGAACCCCGATGATCCATGGCCATTGAGGGATGGAAAAGGGCGTAAGCATCGCATGATGATATTGGCCTTCGTGCTCGAACCTGGCAAAACGGGACTCCTTTAAAATAAAGCGGCCCTCAACGTCCTTGACCAATCCCACGGCTGAAAATGCTTTTCTGCTCAAAACGGCATCGAGTTCGTGAATTTTCACAAGGCGAAATGATTTAGAATCCGAAAAACCCTGGGTTTTAATTTTTTCAAGATCAGGGAAAGCGACTACCTCACCCGTATTGTTGATCATGAAAGCCCGGCCGTTTTGGCCGATTTTCAAGTTGCCGATGAAAGTAGACAGCTCGTCGAGTTCAATATCCACACCGACGATGCCTCTCAGGACACCGGATTCATCGTAGGTGGGACCGGCTACGGTAATTCCCGGCTTTTGGGAGGTAAAGAAGATATACGGATCTGACCAGACGATCTTTTCGTGTTCAAGCGCCTTTTTATACCAGGGACGAACGCGCGGATCATAACGGTCTTGCGGGTCTGATTCCTCGGAGAGAATTTTCAGGTTTTGGTCACGCCATCTCAGTGACGTATTGCGGAGGTCACTTCGATGGGAAATAATTTTGGTACGGAATCCACCGGGTGAATGCTGCTCGTTGCGGCTAACATAAAAAAAATCGCCATTGGGCATGCCGAGATAAATACCGGCGAAATGAGAATAAATGACCAGTTGATCCAGAAAATAATGTTCCAGTGAATCGATATTATTTTCTTTGACGCTGACCACATTGGCTGCGATCAGACGTCTCGTTAGTACAGCGGCACCATGCGCATGGACAAGATGATTCTGGGATTTTTCCATCGCCAGATCGGCAATATTTACCATGATATTCATGGCATGCGAATTCAACGTTTTCTGCGAGGATACATAAGTCGACCACGTCGTTACCGCATAAGTTCCCCAAATCAGGCAGAGAAAACCGATGATCAGCGACCAGCGAATTGTAAGCTTCATAGAACCTTTTCAATTCTCACCGGCGGAGCCGGTGGCTTGTGAAGAGAGTTAGTTATCGGGGCACATTATCAAATTGTCTGTAAAAAATCTTGTAATTTTTTGCTGCCTTGGCACAATCGGCCCACGATCAAGGGCTCTTTAACCGGGAACCCTGAACATTGAAGCGCTTAACCCAGGCATTCATTCTACCGACCGAACCACCTGCACACCGGCAGTTGTCATCTGGCGGATGGCCGATTCAACGGCAGACATCCCTGCATATAAAGATGAAGGAAGGAAACTGCGTAAGCGTGCACCGCAAATGCTCAAATCCACAACAACCCTGAGATTGCGGTTCTTAAACTGTTTCACGGTTTCAATCGATGATACGCGCACACAGCTGTTTAGGGTGCACCCGCCGATGATCAGCGTACGCTTGTCCTTGCTGATACAATGCTCAAGCCAGTCTATATACCCATTGAGAGGTGGAAAAAATACGCTGTTTCCAGGCTTGATAAAGTAAAGCTGCTTGTTGTCGATGATACCGGCCAGCCGATCATCCCAATCGTAACTCTCCGGAGGAAACGGGCACCGGGTAAACATGATCTCCATTCGGCCGTAAATAAAATTCAAGAGCCTGGCGCAGTTGTTGAAAGCGATCGCGATCGGTACTACATCGGCTGCGGCTCCTTTACCGATCGACTGCATCCAGACACCTTCGGTGAATGACCGCTGGGGGTCGATAATCAGCAGGACCGCTTCCCGGGGTGAAATGCGATATATATCAAAAGCGTTTAGCAACCTGTGATAGCTGTTTGAGATATCAGTTCCTAAATTTTTTTCCAGGGCTGGGACGAGGTCCTGTCTCAAATCGGCATCCAGAAACTCCCTGCGATGTTTATTCGATAAGATATCCACATCGGTGAACGCAGCGGGAAATGATTGATCGGGGCCTGGTGGCAACACCGATGAAAAGCACGGTGAATTTGAAAGCACATTGCCGTAGGGACCCATTGCATCATCTGTAATCTGCTGCAGATAACCAGCGAATTGTTTCTTTGTGATAGGCTCAGCAATGGTCAGAAGATCGAGCAGTGCAAAAAGGGGCGCCTCTTGCCAGTGCCAGCCCAGACGTTTGGCCGCTGTGTGCAGCTCTGCTCTTGAAACATGGCCGTCCTGGTTTAAATCAAGTCGTTTAAAAAGCGCATCTGTGTTCACTGGTTTCAATTTCCATCTTTCTTATGCCGCAGTCCAACCCGTATTTCGCTGATTGGCCGAGCCGGTATGATGTCGGTAAAATTGGAAATATCTCCCCGCAATATCGATCCTGCCGCTGCGATTCCTATATCACAGCCATCACGGGTTTTATAATAGAGATTCCCGAAATATTTGGCAAGTGGTCAAATTGTGGAACATCACCTGCCTGGCCGGTTACGCCTGGGAAGCGTGAGGCGGTTCAAGCCGGTTGCCAGGCTTTCCGGGGCCCACGTCTTTTAAACCAGTTTAAGTTGACAAGCGGCCGCTGTTCAGATATAAGAGCACCAATTGCCAATTCACTAACCTAACCCCCATTGCTTGAAAGCCGATCCATTTTAACATCAATGACTGAATTTCCAAAACGCATCGTTGTCCCGGTGATGGTCCTGATCTTCCTGGCAACCCTCTTTCCAGTATTGACTAAACCCGCCTTTGCCGTTCGTTTGAATGCCATCGGTGTTTCGGGTGCGATGGTCAGTCTGCCGATGCAATACCCCTTAACTCCAGCGTCCAACTTGCCGCTGACGGTTATCGATGGCAAAATCGGCCGACAACCCGTCTATACGGAACTGGTGTCCCGTGGAGTTGCACCGGCAGAGGTGCTGTCCCTGGCGCGATCATTCAAGGGGATATTCGATTTTCGCAATGCCCGGCCCAAAGATGAGTACCAGGCATGCCTGACACCCCAAAAGAAGCTGCAAAAATTGATATATAGAACGGGTCTTACCCATCAATATATTGCTGTCAGAACCGACAACGGTGGATTCTACACCTATCGCCAGGAGATTCGACTGGAAAAGGAAACCGTTGCCAGAAATTTTACTATCGAAAGCTCTCTTTATCAGGCGGTTACCGGACAGGGGGAGACCAGCTACCTGGTAGCCGCTTTTACCGATATCTTCTCCTGGGATATCGATTTTTACCTTTTGCCCCGCAAGGGGGACACGATTCGAATCCTATTTGAAAAATATTACCATAAGGGACACTTTGTAAAGTATGGTAAGATTCTGGCAGCCCAATACATCGGCAGCAATGACGCCTTTTCTGCTTTTTATTTCGACAATGGCCGCCAGGCGGGCTATTATGATGAAAACGGCGTTCCGCTTCGCAAGATGTTTATGCGCATACCGGTTAAATTCGGTATTCGCACATCATCTTACTCGACAAGACGCTTCCATCCTATCTCGAAAAAGTACAAGCGCCACACCGGCATCGATTACGGCGCCGCACGCGGCACGCCCATTCATGCCACCGCCGCCGGCACTGTGGAGTTTGCCGGCTGGCATGGCGGCTACGGAAAATTAGTGATTATTCGCCATCCCAACGGTTTCAAGACCTACTACGGTCACTGCAGCCGCCTGCTAGTGAAAAAGGGCACCCATGTAAAACAGGGGCAGGCTATAGCCAAAGTGGGCCAGACCGGTCAGGCAACAGGCCCCCATGTGCACTATGAGACGCGCATCAACGGCAAGCCGGTGAACCCCAATAGAATAAAAACCGCCAGGGGCAAACCCTTGCCTTTCGATCAGCGCGCCCGCTTTGAGTTAATGTTGCAGGCGCGCATGCAGATGATGGCGGATCACTTGTTTGCCGAAAGTCGACAGACTGACAGTACGGCGATAGATTTGCATTAGCCTTTTTCCCCCATCATTTTTATCGCAGCAGATCCCCGGCGAGTGCCAAATGATGAAACCATTGCAACCCATTCCCAGCTTTCTGGCTTTATGGAAAGATGGATGTTCCTGCTTTTAATTCATCGGGATGATGATAGAAAACAAAAAGCTACTCATCATTGACCAGGGCGCTCTGGGGGATTTCGTCCTGAAATTTCCAGCCATTATCCGACTGCATAATTATTATGACAGCATCGATGTGCTCTGCCAAAGCGGGCTTGGAAGGCTGGCAGTGTCGCTGGGACTTATCGAAAATAGGTACCCTTCGGAGGCCGCTTACGTGGCGAGCCTTTTCACCGATAAAGTCGATCCTAAAATAAGGACATTGTTAAAACAGTACATAAAAATCATTTTATTTTCTTTATCCCCGGAGCTCGAACAAACCATCGATCAAATCACTTCAAAAACCAGCTGCCGCATTGCCCCCAAGCCGCCGCCACATGTTCGCAAACATCTTACGGAATTTGTGTTGGAAAACCTCATAGATTGCGGATTGCTAAAAAAAAAAGATAGCAATGTCGAAGATATCCCACTTCCGATGCGGAAAAGCCGGCCCAAATTCGTCGACAAGGTATTGCTTCATCCCGGAGCCGGAAGCACTCGCAAACGATGGCCAATGAGTGATTTCCTTGAAGTCGAAGCTATCTTAAAAGCCCATGGACTGAAACCGGAGTTCATTCTGGGACCGGCTGAGGAGAACCTGTTGGATGCGCTGACGAGGGCGAATCGATGTGTACACACATTAACGGATATGGTGGAATTGGCGAGGTTGCTCAATTCTGCCGGCGGTTACATCGGCAATGATTCCGGTGCCAGCCATCTGGCCGCATTTTTAGGGTTGCCGGCCGCAGTGATTTTCGGGCCGACCGATCCCAAAAGATGGTCTCCGGTAGGGCGAGCCGTCACGACCGTGAGGCCCGGGCTGGAGTGCCGTCCATGTTTTGAAACAGAGCCAGTCAACTGTGAGGATCCAATTTGCCTGGAGAAAACCACCCCGCAAGACGTGATTAAAGCGTTTTATCGGGTTTATTCAAGACGCAAGGGTGACGAAGTGGATTCGCCCCTTCGATATAGGAATTAAATGATGCTTGAAAAAAAAATAGCTGCGCTAGACCGAATTTATGCCGCGTATGACAGATTTTGCGCCACCCTGGACGTGGCCTGTAAAAAATACTGCGCCCGGTGCTGCACCTCCAACGTAACCCTGACCACGCTGGAAGGATACAAAATTGTGGATCACCTCATCGCTGCCGGGAAGTTGAATATTATCGACGAGCTTAAACATACGGTCGCGACCACCCGGTATCAGCCTCAAATATCCACCAATCGACTAGCCGAATTGTATGCCGCGGAAGCCAAGGTCCCAGAAGAAGAAATGGCCGCCGAATGGGAAGACTGCCCGCTATTGACAAAAACCGTTTGCTCCATTTACAACCTGCGGCCATTTGGATGCCGGTGTTTTGTTTCAGGGAAAAACTGCGCCGAGATCGGATTTGCGGACATCGACGACTTCACGGCATCGGTGAATACCGTATTTTTACAGACAATTGAGCATCTGGATGCCGACGGTTGTTGCGGCAATTTAATTGACGTGCTGCAGGTTATGGAATCCGAGGAGAACCGGCAGGCCTATGCAAAGGATCGATTAAAATGTGAACCCAACGGATTGATTGTAAACTGGTCGCTCAAAGTCCTGATGATACCACCCGAGCACCGCACGAAAATGGAACCCATCCTCGAAGAACTCAGGCGGATTAAGATCTAAGTTTTTTTATATCTGGGCTTGGGAAAATTGGCCCTTGCGCTGCAACAGCAGCGCTGGCTATTTAGTGACGTAGGGGATAGGTGTCAGGTGTCGGGAAAGCGAGTCGCTAGATCCTTTATATGAAACTACATTAAAAAAACAGTTTTGCCACTAAGCCACCAAGCCACGAAGGGATGATATATATGTTAAATCATCAAATCAATTATAGATCAGGAACCTCAAATCAATTATAGATCAGGAACCAATAAATTTTACTGTAATCTTAGTGCCTTGGTGTCTTTGTGGCTGAACAGATAACATCAAAGTTTCTTTTTCGATTAGACCGGCCGTCTTTTTGGCCGGCGGCAGGGCTGACACCCGAAAACTTTATCTTCTTACCATATATTGTCTGAAAAAATGGCTTGCGGGCCTTAGCTTTCAGCCTTGAGCTTATCATCCTTTACCCGAAAAAAAGATTCATCAAAATCGGGCTTTCCTTCATACCGTCCCATGTAAAACTCCGGTAATGTATCTATTTTTTCAAACAAGCCCGGATCGGCATCAATGCCTGCTTTGTGCAGTGCTTTGAGCATATCTTCAGGTTTGGGAGGGCACCCCTTGATGGGAATCGCTTCACGGATGTCGGGATTGTCTTTATGGGCCTGGTAAATACACTTTCCCATCAAAATCGTTTTTTTCTTTGCGGGGGTCGGCTTCATAGATTTCCCGGTCAGAACTTCAATATCGTCCCAGGGTTCATTCTTCCAGGCAAACCGAATCGCTGAAATCATCAGACCGTTGACAGCGGAACAATAGGTGCACATGGAAAGGTCATACTTGTGGTAAAAGATTCCCTTGAGGCCCTGTTTGACCAGCGCTGTGGGAAGCAAAACATCTTCGGTTTCGCTGTATTCATAATCATATTCATGAGGCCGGGCGACGTCATGAATGCGTTCTCCGATCACCTCGATATCTGAAAAATCTATGGGTCGGTGACGATGTTCGGCAGCATGCATCAGGTGAGGCACCTGCTGCGGGGCGAACCCTAAAATTTTGGCGCCCACCAAATCAGCCGATAATACATCAGCGGATGCCACCAGTAGGTTTGTCCGGTGCAATTTACCGTCGGGACCAGGGCCGCGCTCATTGGTGTAAATCCCATCTTGCAGGGTAAACATCGGCGGCATCGGGTCCGCCAGTTTGGAAACCCAGAAATGCAGGTCTTTACCGGGCGTCATGTTGTGGCATTTTTTACGGGAGGGAAGATCAATCAATCCTTTTAAATTTTTAATCCCCAGGCTGGCTACGGTTTGATTGTGAGCTTTCATCACCGGCAAATCCACTACAAAATCACTTTCCAAGGCATCGACATTGAATCTGACCTCGACCCCATCACCAAGATCCAATTTTTTAAACGGGCGTTCGAAGATATTTAGGTATTTGATGCCGTATTTGCGTTTCAATTTGCCGTATCCCAGAGTTTCAAAAGCATGGGCCGATGTTTCCATGTCCTTTGGATTCATGGTTACAGTGCCCTCTCCGACGGTGATGTCGTCAATGCCGCGTTCCTTCAGTATTAGGATGATATCTTCTACCACACGCGAGGTGGTAATGACGCCCCATTTGGGAAACGCCACTGCTTTGGTCCAGAATACAATATTGGGTTTGATAAACACCCGGGCTTTTGTGGGCATGTGGTCCAGTCCGTGAGACATCTCAACGGCTTGGCGGACAGATTCCAGGGGTTTTTCATAGCGAACGACGGCAACAAGGTTTTTTTTCATCCCTGCTTTCCCGAGAGTTTAAGAAGGGTTTTTGCATTCCCTCCGCAGATTTTATCGATCTGCGGTTTGGTCAAGCCGGCTTCACTCATTTCGCCAAAATACCGACTTGGCGGCAGCAACGGATAATCACTGCCAAAAAGGATTTTGTCAACTCCTAGTAGCTTGACAGCAAACCGGTAAATCTCGGAGTCATACAAAAAAGGTGAAGCGGCCGTATCAAAAAATACGTTTGTTAGCGCTTCTTTGACATCCCTTTTCATTAGGCTGTAAAAGAAAAGGCCTCCTCCCCAATGAGCTAAAACGATTTTGGTTTCCGAAAATCGTCTGATCAGGCGGTAAATCTGAGCCAGTGTAATCGGTGTCTTCCCGTGGTAAGCATGTCCGACAGGTTCATTGGTGTGAATCATTACGGGCAAGTCGCAATCAGCGCATATTTTCATGATTGGAGCAAGCTGATCTAAAGCGGATTCGTCAATTCCGGCCTGATAAAACGCCAGTTCTCCGATTCCGGCCAATCCTCCGTCAAGGCATCTTTCAGTTTCAGCGACAGCGTGGTTGGTTGACAGATCAAAACATCCCAGACCGATAAAACGGTGCGGGTATTTTTGTACCATTTCCATGATGTGGTCGTTATGCATTTTACATATTTCGGAATTTTTCCAGGGAAAACCGAGTATTACAGATTTGTCCACCTCGTTTTCATCCATGACGTCTAACAATTCGATCGCGCCGATCAGCCTGGATTTGGACGATTCATATAAGAGTTCGAAGGCGGGTTCAAATCGGAAAAACGCTTCCCTGTTTTGGCAAATGTCAGGTGGGAAAATATGGGTGTGAAAATCGATTATCATCAAATTGGCCTTCGGCGTTTCGCTCGTTAATTTTTTATGGGAGAGCACGCCGCTTAATTCTTGAACGATTCCGGTCCAGCTTCCGGCCCGCAGGGACTGGGCCTACAGCCCGGCTTCCAGCTCATATAGCCTATAGCTCGGAGAGAAGGAGTACGAGGCTTTTAAAAAAATAAAAATTGGGTTGTGAATCAAAACCCGACATGTCATATTAACTCCCTTCAAATTACAAAGCCGGGAGACACTGTCGATTCGTCTAAATTATAACTACGCCTGGATTAAATGATATTCAAGCAAAAAAATAACGGTTACCCGGAATTTGCCGGATAACCGTTAAGGAGGAGAACAGATGAAGAAATTATTAGGTTTATAATTAGGCTGACATTGAAATATGCAATTCGCTTGCCAAATTCAATTGTTAAAGATCAAAAATTGGATATATTACAATATTATGTTAAATTACAGTAGTATATAATCTTTTATTAAAAAGAGACTACCGACCTCAAACCCGCTTTCAGTGCTTTTGAACCATCAATCAAGTTCATGAAATTTAATCTTTTGGGGAGATTATTTGATAACCCATTTGTTTTTAACACAATTTTAAATATGAGGTGAGGTTCAATATTTTGAACCCTGAGCGCACTTACGGCTGAAGTTAAGTCTAACTATCTAATTTTTAAACTGAAACCGAGGTTCATGTTTTTGAACCTCATGCTGAAAGTTACTACGGAATTCGGAAAAGACTTTAAATATGGACCATATCGCAAGTGCAAAAAAGAACCCCATGTATCGATATCTGATTGTTTTAACGATCAGCTCCACCGTGGGACTGCAGGCTTGGTTTACCATGTTTAACAATTTTGCCGTGGATGTCGCCGGGCTGGACGGCCACCACGTCGGAATGATTCAATCCATTAGAGAGATTCCGGGGTTTCTGGCTTTACTGACCGTTTTTGTGATTATGGTCATCAAAGAATCTCGTCTATCCGCCCTGTCGATTCTTTTTCTTGGTCTGGGGGTAGCAATGACCGGATTGTTTCCCTCCTATGTTGGACTCATTTTAACGACCCTGATCATGAGTTTCGGTTTTCATTATTATGAGACCACCAACATGTCCTTAACGCTTCAATACTTCGATGAAGCGACGTCACCCTGGGTATTCGGCAAGCAGCGCAGTTATGCCGCGGCATCCAACATCGCCGTTGGCATATTCATCTACTTATTGGTTTTCTCATTCGACTTTACTAAAATTTATTTATTATTCGGAATTCTTATCATCGCTACGGCCGTCTGGGGATTGATTCAGAATCCCTCGGACAGCAAGATCATCCCGCAGCGAAAAAAAATGATTCTACGAAAAAAATACGGGCTCTTTTACTTTCTGACATTTATGGCCGGGGCTCGGCGCCAGATTTTTATGGCGTTTGCCGTTTTATTAATGGTGCAGAAATTTGAATATTCCGTCCAGGAAGTCACGATTCTATTTGTCGTCAATAACGCGATTAATTATTATCTGAGTCCATTGATCGGCAAAAGTATTATCCGCTTCGGCGAAAGAAAGGTATTATCACTGGAGTATTTAAGCCTGATTTTCATTTTTGTGGCCTATGCTGTCACCGGATCCAAACTGGTTGTTGCGTTTCTCTATATTATGGATCATATTTTTTTCAACTTCTCCATTGCCATCCGCACCTATTTTCAAAAAGTGGGAGATCCCAGAGATGTTGCGCCGAGTATGGCCGTCGGATTTACTATCAATCACATTGCGGCCGTTTTTTTGCCTGCCCTCGGCGGTTTGCTCTGGATGATTGATTATCGCATCCCCTTTATCAGCGGGGCCATGATGAGCCTGGTTTCTTTGATTGCCGTGCAGATGATCAGAACACCCGTAAAAATTGCGACATGAACACAACTATTCCCACACGCCATCAATTCCAGCGCCACATTTGGTGCATTTTCCGTTTTTGAGCTGCAGATTTTCTACCTGGAAGCCCCAACGTTCGATCACTGTTTCGCCGCAGCTGTAACAAAATGTATTTTCAGCGGCATTGCCCGGGACATTGCCGGTGTATACATATTTCAAACCGGCTTTTAAGCCAATTTTCCGGGCCATCGTGAGAGTTTGAACCGGTGTCGAGGGGCGGTCGATCAATTTGTACGTGGGATGGAAGCGGCTGATGTGCCAGGGAGTTTCCGGACCCAAGTCTTGGACGATAAATGCCATCAATTTTAAGGTTGCTTGAACGTGTTTGAGACCGGCACCGCAAAGCTCTTTGTAATACTTATCGGTAAAAGCCTTCAGGTCCACATTGGCGGCATCGAGATATGGATCGATCATCTCCAAAGCTTCAGCGGTCATATAGCCGTTGGTGACAAATACGTTGCGTATTCCCTTATCATGCGCCAATTTTGCGGTCTCAAAGGCAAATTCAAAAAATACCGTAGGCTCGGTATAGGTGTATGCGATGCTCCTGCACCCTCCTCTTTGGGCCGCTTCCACTACTTCACTAGGTGTGCAATTGGTTCCCAATACAGCGCCTTTGCGATCGGAGGGCATCTGGGCGATATCGGCATTCTGGCAAAAACGGCAGCGAAAGTTGCAGCCGACGGTGGCAATGGAATATGAAAGTGATCCGGGAAGGAAATGAAACAAAGGCTTTTTTTCAATGGGGTCAATGTGCCGGGCTACTAGCTTTCCGTAAACCAGGGTCTTCAGAATACCGGCCTCGTTCTCGCGCACATTACATATGCCTCGGCGACCGTCTTTGATGACACAACGATGGCTGCAGAGGTTGCACCTCACCTTCTTGTCCTTTAGTCGCTCAAAAAGGTATGCTTCCATCATTCGTCCTTCGTCGATCAGCTAATAATCCCGTTGCAGCCCCAGTGGTATTCTTGGCCTGATAGCGCACGGTCATCGGTCGGGTTCTAAGTCGAGGCACCAAGATGACCACCATTCCGGCAAACGCTCCGAATGGACAGCGTTGAATAATTTTTGACTGCTCCAGATTTTGTACGAATTTTCCCGAATTTGTGGGCAACTGGCAAACGGTTCGCCAGGATATCGGTACCTGGCCTATGATACGTCGAATCATTTGTTTCAGCTCCCAGACGCTGAAAAACTGGGCATGATTAAAAATAGTCGATGAGAATATACCCTTAACCCGCCGCTGGATTCCTTTGAGGGCATACCGGTTGAATACCCCGATGAAGACACGGTCTTTGGTGACCCGGAAGGCCTCCTGCAGCGCTTCATTTGGGTCATCAACGAATTCCAGGGTGGTAAACAGACAGGCGTAATTAAATGAATTGTCGTCAAAAGGAAGATCTTCGGCGTAACCCCGGTAAAGATCCGCACGGTGGCCAATTTTTCCGAATGCCATGTCCAGCATATAGGTCGACGGATCCAAACCAGTGACCCGCAGCCCCATTTCGAGAAAGGCAGTCAGGCATGCCCCCGTACCGCAACCAATATCCAGCACGGTCTCGCCGCGCATGGGCTGGAGCAAGTCTCGCATCAATTGCGTTTCCAGCTCAAAAGCAAGCTTATTTTGCGGCTTGTTAAACCACTGCTCGTAATTAACGGCTTCACTAAAATCAAACACATGGCCCATGTTTGACAATTTAAGGAATAAATCTGAATTTATCAAGGAGAAAAAAGATCTCGTGAAAACAGGTTGTCGATTAGCGGGCTACAGATTTATTGAAATTTGAATCAATAGGGGTTATGTAAGCGTTCAAAGGTTCAGGGCTTCAGGATCTAGAGGTTCAAGGTTCAGAGGTTTAAAGATTGCAACCGACGGATACTGCCCTAATGTTAATCGAAATCAGGCATTACCCTATCGGGTGAAACGGATTTATAACCAAAGAAGGAGAAAAGCGATGCATCCTCTCGTCGAAAAATTGATACAGGAAGGTCCAGTCGTCACTGACGGTTCCTGGGGTACCCAGCTTCAAAATCGCGGCTTGAAACGCGGTGAGTGTCCGGATTCATGGAATCTAAGCCATCCGGAACGGGTTGAAGAAGTTGCCGGGCAATATGTCGAGGCCGGCAGTCAGATCATTCTAACCAACACCTTCGGCGGCAGCCGCTTATCACTGGAACGATTCAATCTGGGCGATAAGGCAGTTGCCATAAATACCGCCGGCGTCGAGATTTCGAAAAGAGCTGCCGGGAATCGGGCGTTCGTATTTGCATCCATTGGTCCTACGGGCAAGATGCTTTTGACGCAAGAGACCACTGAAGAAGAACTGCAAAACGTGTTTGAAGAACAGGCCGATGCCCAGGCGAGGGCAGGGGCTGACGGAATCATTGTCGAGACCATGATCGATATCACCGAAGCCGGCATAGCTGCCAGGGCCGCAAAACGTACCGGTCTTCCGGTGATTGCCAGTATGGTTTTTGATTCCGGAGTCGACAAAGATACCACCCTGATGGGGGTGACCCCGGAAGCTGCTGTGAATGAGTTTGCCAAAATCGGTGTGGATGGCGTTGGGGCGAACTGCGGACAGGGGATCGAGGGTTACATAGCGATTTGCAGGCGTATGCGTGAGGCCGCCGACCTGCCGATCTGGATTAAGCCCAATGCCGGACTTCCGCAAATTATTGATGAAGAAACGATATTTTACACCACTGCCGCTGAGTTCGTAAAATTTGTTCCGGACCTGATTGAGGCCGGTGCCAATTTTATCGGAGGGTGTTGCGGCTCCGACCAAAGCTTTGTGAGTGCGATCCGGAACATTATCGCCGAAATGTAAACCGAAATTTTGATTTCTTTACGGATCAGACAGTTTCACGATTTGCAACGAAACATCCACCGGCTTTTTGCGCGACTCTTTATTTGGATTATCGAACCGTTTCTTTGCAATTGAGCCGGTTTGCCGGTTGAATGGATCGGTATATTATCTGGCTGGCCTATCCATTGTGCTGCCCTTGTGCATCGTTTTCAGCAATCTCCGCAGATCGGCGATCTGCTTTGCCGGATAAACTTTGTTGGGGCAAACCCGGCTGCAGTTCACTGCGCTTTCGCACATGCGTGCGCCGCGTCTACTTCCCGCCAGAGACAGAAGATCTGCTGTTTTTTGTGGAGATTTCTTGAGCTCGTTGTTGACAGCAGCAAGTACAGCGGGTCCTATGAACGCATTGCTGTTGTGGGTGACCGGGCAGGCCGAGATGCAGGCACCGCATTCGATGCAGTTTTCAAAGCGGGTAAAATGCTTGATACCTTCAGGTCGGCGCGTGGATTTTATTTTTTCAGATGGCCTTAGGTAGCTATAGCCCTCTGAATAGTCTTTAAAAAACCGGGTCATGTCCACCACCAGATCTGCGATCGGTTTGAAACCCTCAAGCGGAGAGAGGGTGATGGTATCATTTTTCAGGTCTGAAATTTTGGTGATGCAGGTTAAGCACTCCTTACCGTTTATTTTACAGGCACAAGTCCCGCAGGAGGAATGATGGCAGGAATGTCGGTACATCAGGCTGTTGTCCTGCTCGAGACGAATTTTTTCAAGGGCGTCAAGCACGCTCATGTCCGGCTCAACCTGAAAGGAGAAATCCTGGTATTGGGGAGGATCGATCCGGTTCGGTTTGTAGCGCAGAATTCGGAATGTTACGGTTTTGGCGGTCAATTGATTGGATTCCATTTGTAATTTGGTGCTTGTAATTTGTTATTTCCGGTTTATCCGGGTTAGAATATTTCCCATGTTTTAATGTCTGTGCGCGTCCATGTAAGTTTGTGGCTGAATATCAAATTATTTATAAAAATGTCGATAGTGCAGCAACTTTTCGGTTTTCGTTTTACAGGCAATATTTCTGCCTGTTTTGCGGCAGATTAAATCTGCGGTTTTTTCGGCCATGGCCCGCAGAGTGGTCGCCTTGCCGCCGATAATTGATACCAGTCCCTCCAGGTTGTCTTTTTGCTTGTGGTCATAGCAATCAAATGTGCGGCTGATCTGCTGGGGTTCTGTGGCTTGTTTTTGTTCGATCAAAGGCCGCGAAGCACACCAGACCGAATGGATGGCCGTTTCTTTGACCGCCGGGACCATTTGGGCGCACAGCTTCCTGATTTTTTGAACATGGTCCGACGGCAATTCAATTCTATCCGGGTCCTTTGCCAGCCAGAGGGTGGTTCCCAGAACCGAAAGTTCGCGCTGGGGCACGATGATATCACCTTCGCCGGCTTGGTTAAGCCGGTTGATAACCATATTCGTCAAGCGGGCATTGACGGCCACCATGACGCCGGGTCCCGGCTGAAGCGGCAATTGAATGCCGGCCAGGGCGCAAATTTTATCGGCCCAGGCACCGCAAGCATTTACAAACAGATCTCCCTGTGCATCGTACTCGCGTTCGGTACGATGATCGAAAATACGCACCCCCGTGACGGCTCCGTCAGATTTGTGAAAGCCGATGACTTGGGAAAAATTATGAATCCGGGCACCGTTGGCTTTGGCGGAGGCAAAAAAATACAGAGGGAGCCGCCAGGCATCCAGGGTGGCATCCGGTACCCGGATGGCCGCCTTTAGATCCGGATGCAATGCGGGTTCAATGGCCAGAACTTGGGTAGAGGTGAGTTCTTCGGTAGGAATTCCACATTGCCCGCATTGTTCTAAAAACAACGGCCGGTAATCCATATCGGAATCATCTAACGCCACGAAAAGCCCGTCGTTTTGTTCGATGGCCTCGGGAGTGATGCGTCGCAGGATTTTGTTTTCGCGGATGCACTCTTTGGCGGCCGCCGGATCGTCGACTGCATAGCGGCCGCCGCTATGCAGCAGTCCATGGTGTCTGCCGGTGGCGCCGGACAACAACTCGCCGCGTTCAAACAGTGAGACGCCGAATCCGCGTAAAGCTAAATCATGGGCTAATGCCGCCCCGGTCCCACCACCGCCGATGATAACGATTTGTTCCATTATTTGCTGCCATACGACTCTAAAAGCGCCACCATAAATTTCCACACCTTACCAAGAGACGGAATATAGAGCCCTTCGTTGGGTGAATGGGGATCCCTTAGATCTGGTCCGAATGATATCATGTCCATACCCTCGTATTTATCTCCGATGATGGCGCACTCCAGCCCTGCATGAACTGATTTAACTTTGGCCTCTTGATCGAAAACCTGCTTATAGATCTTCTGGCAGAGCTCAAGCAGAGCGGACTGCATGTTCGGTGTCCAGGGGGGATATTCACTGTCGCATTTGGTGTCTGTGCCGGCAAGGGCTGCCGTAGCACGAATGGAGTTGGTAATCTCCTCCAACCTGGATCTGGTCAGACTGCGCTGGCTGGTCAATATTTGCAGGGTGTCATCTTTTATTTCAACAGTTGCCAGGTTGTTTGAGGTTTCAACCAAATCTGTGAAGACCGCCGACATCCCCATAACCCCATGGGGCAGGGATAGAAGCAGATTGATTACGCGTTGAGTTTCCGCCACGCTTAGAGCTGTTTTTTTCTGCCCAGCGGATTCCGTCGCCGTCAGTTTTATGGCTAAATTAGATTCGATGGTCTCATATTCAGTTTGGACGGTGCCTTCGAATTCGGAAACCATCCTAACGATATCACCGGAATTCTCGTCGGCACATACGAAAACGACAGCTGCATCCCGGGCAATTGCATTATGAGCGGTACCGCCTTTGATTGATACGAGCTGAATGTCGCATGCGATGGCGATCCGGTGCAGGATGCGAGCCAGAATTTTATTGGCGCTGGCCCGTTGCTTGATAATATCGATGCCCGAATGTCCACCGTGCAATCCGCTGATATTCAAATTAAAAAATTGGCTTTCTTCAGCAATATCGGTTAACGCCAGCTTACGGGATATCATCGTGTGTCGTCCGCCGGCACAGCCGACAGTGAACAGGCCTTCGGTTTCAGAATCCACATTAAGCAGGACCCGGCCGTTGATAAATCCGGGTTCAAGCTCTTTGGCACCGTTTAATCCGGTTTCCTCATCCACCGTAAACAACAGTTCCAGGGGCGGATGGGCAATGTTCTCATCGTCCGCCACCGCCATTGCCAGAGCTATGGCAATGCCGTTATCCGCCCCCAGGGTGGTGTTATCTGCCCGCAACCAATTACCATCAATGATATTATTGATGGAGTCATTTGAAAAATCATGCATCGAATCGGGAGTTTTTTCACATACCATGTCCGTATGGCCCTGAATCACGATGACCGGTGCATGTTCATATCCCGGTGTCGGCGGCACCTTAACCAGCAGGTTGCCGGCGGCATCCTTTTTTACCATAAGCTGTTTTGATTCGGCCCACTGTGTCAGCCACAAACCAATTTGTTCTTCGTTTTTCGAGCAACGCGGTATGGCATTGATCTGCTCGAAGTATTCCAAAATTGATTTTACTTTTTCTTCCATCTAAAGTTCTCCCCTATCGTTCGTTTTTAATATTGGTACTCTTATGGATCTCCAGCACTGCTGTCAAGATAATCCTTTCATCCTTGATTTTACAAATTGACAGATTAATGTTAGAAAATGAGACCCTATCAAAAGAATCGGAAAAATAACCCCAAAAAGGGTATATCGCCACCGGCTTTTTGCGGGACCTATTTTTTTGATCTGGGATTTCCGGTTTATCCGTTAACGGGGGTGAAGATGCCGTTTTTCGATCTAACCGAGTTTTTCAAACTGTCATCAGCGCTGAACTACAATTTGAGTGCTGCCTCTCTGAATCGCTACAATGTGTTGATGTATATCATCGGTAACAAGCGTTTGGACGACGATGATAAAAAAGACCGCGAACAAAAAGGCATAGTGATGGAGGCGCTGGGATATCTCTTCAGTGTATACAGCCAAAAACGTCGTCGTTTGGGTCCCATGGCCGTTTTACACCCCTTGCGGGCCGCAGCTCTGTATACCCGGTCCGTCAACCGTCTCAACCTGGTGGACCTTCTCACCTTGCTGTTTCACGATATTCTGGAAGACATCAGGCCGGTTGATTATGATTTTCAACAATGGCAATCGGTGGAAGGCCAGTTGTACAGCCTTTTGGGTCGCATGAACAGCGATGATGAATCAAGGCTGATGACAAGCCTGATGTCCCTGACCCGGGTCGAAAATGAATCCTATTACCAGTATATCGGTCGGCTGCTGGACAATGCGCAGGCTTTTCCCGAGATTGTTAAGGTGAAGCTGGCAGATCGACTGGACAATACCATGGATATGCGCATTGATCTCGAAGATCCGCTGGCTGGAATTGATTTTTTTGAAACCGTTTTTCAAATCATGTTTGTCAACAACTATCCGGGTTACCAACCGAGAATGGAACATTCGCCGGCAACGGCCATAAACGGCGCCCGGCGTCTGTACCAGCTTTTTAAAAATGCCGTGCTGTTGTCGCTAATCCGGCAGAAGGTGCCCGCAGCAGGTCGACGCGAGCTAAGAATCCTCTTCGATGCCGTTTCAGAGGCCGGCTTAAAAGAAGCGCAGCGAACATTGATCCATTTGATCAGCTATCATGTCAAGGAACTCCACACCCAGCGCAGCCTTGTGCTGGAGGCGATGCAATACTGCTATAGCGGCAGAAGCGACCTGGTAACCATGCCGGATGGCAACCAGTTGTTAGACGGTTTGTTTTCAACCTATTTCGGTAATAAAGCAAAAAAGACCCGTCGCCAGCAGCTGGGTATTTTGTATCAGAACAAATCCTTGATGCTGGAAGCCTCGATTGCTTTTATTGTTATATTTCTCAGTTTTTTAAACGACGAAAATTTTTTTATCCGGGGAATCAGCGCAGAGGGAATCGAACCGAGATAGCGCATTTGATCGTGTGTTTTTCAGAAAAGAACCCATGAAAACATAAATTCACAATTTTAGGTGTTGACGTGCCTGTCTGCCAAAGCGCGAATCGTAGGAATCTGCCGCGGCGGATTGCGAGATGTCGCAACCCAGCCAGGTGGGTTGCATCGGCGTATAAAAAGTGAAGTGATTTTTGAGTTAGCCCTAGATTTCAAGATCCCGCAATGTATTATCCCCGGCAAATTGGGCGATCCGCATTACCGCCAAGTGGTCGGCTATCTCAGCATCTTGCATCTGCAATCGATCATCGATTGTGTTGTCCAGCATTGATTCCCGGCTGCGATAGGCGGCCACTAAATCCGGATCTATTTCAATGGCTCGATCAAAATCCCGGAATGCAGCGGCAAAAGCTCCCATTTTTTCGTAGGCCAGACCGCGCAAATGATAGGCGCGTGCATATTTGGGATTTAATCGAACGGCATGTGAGAAATCGGATATCGCTTTTTTTAAATTACTTACTTTCAGATAGGCCGTACCGCGACTGGAATAAACCAGTGCGAATTTACCATCCTTTTTTAGGGCCTGGGTAAATAATTTAATACTTTTTTTATAGTCCTTTTTGAGATAAGCGGCAGCACCTTCATCAAATAACTTTTTCGCCATGTAATTTTCGGACATGAGCATGAACTCCTATTAATATCCCGATCGTGTCGGGGAAAAGTCACACAAGATTATACGGGCCTGAAAATATAAATAAACTAACCAATTGATAATCTTTAACTTAGTCATCCCTTGCAGTTGTGTCAACCAATGCGGGCTGTTGGTGCAATAACCATATGCCGGCAGGGATTTTGCAGCGAACAGGGCAGGGGGCAAAGAGCAGAGAGCAAAGCGCATAGGGTGAATGGAATTGGGAAGTGGGAATGCGGCCTCCGGCCTCTCTGAGCTGTAGGCTCTATCTCCGAGCCGGAAGCCGGAGGGGCTATAGGGGCCTACGCCCCGGAGGGAATTCGGAAATGGAGGAAAAAAGCAGAGCGCAATGATTCCATCCTTCGATAGTCGACTCATCTGAGCTCGTTGCTGGCTGTTGTTTTATACATGGAGTCTCATATGAGTAGTCAGGACGGAGGCACCCGGGAAAGGAGATCTTTTATAAAAAAGATGG
>CAMYLH010000022.1 GCA_947259065.1 uncultured Desulfobacterales bacterium | reverse complement strand
CGCTGGTTTGAATTAAACATCGAGAGGTAATCTTCAAAGGTTTTATACCCTTGATTTTTCCAGGCATAACTTTGGTGCCGCCAGCCGAAAAAACCATAGTTGAGCATATCACGGTGCCATTGGGCATCAACAAAAAGAAAACTACTACCCGATATGTTATAGTGACGGCATAATCGATCGATTTCAGCCACCATTATCGCTGTCAATTCCAGCTCATCTTCATCGGCCGCGATTAAAAAACGATAACCGGACATTGGTGTAAACGGACTCATTCCCACCAATTTGGGAAAATATTTGATTCCCATCCGTTCAGCAACGTCTGCCCACACGTGATCAAACACAAACTCACCGGCACTGTGGCCCTTGACATACATGGGGGCCACGGCCACTAAATCTCCCCCGGACCATACCGTCAGATGATGGGGCAACCAGCCTGTTTTAGCCGTTGCACTGCCAGATGTTTCCATGAGGCGCAACCAGTCCCATTCGAGAAATGGTGTTGACAAAGGCTTTGCCAGCGCATCCCAGACTTTACGGTCTATTTTGGAAAGCTGCTGAATCCAAGATATGGTATAGGAAGATGGACGCCATTTTGTCATAATGCTACCAATGATTTAACACCATTGAATTTCTACAATTCATTGGAATTGTGATACTTTTTGTGGTCATATCCTTTTGCAGCCACATGGGATAATGAAATAGAAAAAGACTGGGTTCGGACAAAGTATTTAAAAAATCATGATAAAGTATAGCAAAGATATGCGCTTTGAAATCTGTTTTCTTGAGACCCACCGTTCCAATTGGGGCCAAACCCCTCAGCTCTACATTAATAATAATTAAGTCTCCTATTAAGACCTGTCATCTTTTTTTGTTAGATTTTCGGTTGATTTATCAATTCCTTGACAATCTGTTGCCAGGTAAATAATATTAATAGGTTAAACTTATCCCGATGCTCAGCTTGAGCGGATGGTCATAAAAAACAACAATTAATTCTTAAGGACATTATACCGAGCTAAAGGAAGCGCAATATGCCGATTTATGAATTCAGATGCTTAAAATGTAGTGAATGTTTTGAATTTCTGTCAATTAACCAGGATGATCAAGTGGAACTTAGATGTCCCAAATGCGAGTCCGAAGATTTTGAACGCGTTTTAAGTGTTTCGGGGCATTCCATTGGCTGTGCATCAACTAAAAGCGATACTGCCCAATCGCAGACTCGGTCTTGTCCAAACGGCACCTGCACAACCTACAATTTGCCCGGACACAGTCGTTAGTTTATGGATATCAAATGAAGCAACTGCATGTTCAAGAAAAGCATCAATTTAAAAAACTGTTTAAACAGGAACATATAGACGACTTCGAAGACCGCTTCAAAGTATTAGAGGCTTTCTTGCAGGTAGAAAAGCATGTTACGGTCGACGAAATCATTTATCAGCTTGAAAAAAACGGTTGGGAACTGGAACCGGAGTTTGTCAGAGAAACGCTTAAATTGATGTGTCGCTTTGGTTTTGCTCACAAAAGTCGGTTCAATAATGGTGTGGTATTATACGAGCACCGACATCTGGGTCAACACCACGACCATATGATCTGTACGAAATGCAGAAAAATACTTGAATTCGAGGAAGATCAAATCGAGCAGTTGCAGATTAAGATAGCCGCAGCCTATGGATTTCATATGCTGCAGCACAAATTGGAAATATACGGAATTTGTGAGGACTGTCTTAAAGAACGAATCCAGGCGATGTCTCTAATACAGGCCAAACCGGGCGAACGATTGGTAATCAAGGAGGTAATCAAGGAGATAAACGGTGGTGCCGGCGCTAAAATGAGGCTGTTGACCATGGGCTTGCGCAAAGGAGATAAAATTGAGGTGATTACCAATAATGGCTTTGGGCAGCTGGCCGTTGCGGTCGATCTAAAACGGTTTGTGCTAGGACGTGGTCTGGCCGAAAAGATCACCGTAGAATCCGATAACCAATAGAAATGGTTTTCTAAGCCATCTTATATGAAATCATGTCATCATTTGAACCGGCATACATCAGGACATTTAAGCAAGGGTTACTCAAAGAAAAGATAGCAAAAGCTCACAGCCTATTAAAGTCCTGCGCCCTTTGCCCGAGAAAATGCGGCGTTGATCGACTTTCCGGAGAAACGGGAATCTGCAAGACAGCCAAACGCGCCTGGGTATCCAGCTACAATCCGCATTTTGGGGAAGAAGAGCCGCTGGTCGGAACCCATGGTTCCGGCACCATTTTTTTTACCCACTGCAATCTGTTGTGCATATTTTGCCAGAACTTCGACATCAGTCACCAGGGGGGCGGCCGACAGATATCTGATGAGGAGCTTGCCGACATAATGCTCGTCTTGCAAAATCAGGGCTGTCACAACATAAATTTTGTAACACCTTCACATGTCGTGCCCCAGATCCTGTCCGCCGTAGGGATTGCCGTGCAGCTCGGACTGTCGATTCCTCTGGTTTTCAATACCGGCGGTTATGATCGTATTGCGACTCTAAAACTCTTGGATGGTGTGTTTGACATATACATGCCGGACTTTAAATTTTGGGATCCCCATGTGGCCGAAATCACCTGTCAGGCCGGTGATTACCCGGAAGTGGCCCAAAAAGCCCTGATGGAGATGCATCGGCAAGTGGGCGATCTGCAGGTCGATGACGCGGGAATTGCTTGCCGCGGTCTGTTAATCCGCCATTTGGTTTTGCCGAACGGTCTGGCAGGAACCGGTGAAATTATGAGATTTATCGCTCAGCACATATCTGCCGACAGCTATGTCAACATCATGTCACAATACAGGCCTTGTGGCAGAGCGGCTGATGTTAAAGAACTCAATTCTCCTCTCTTACCAAAAGAGTATCACCTGGCGGTAAAAGCTGCTAATCAGGAAGGTATTACCCGACTAGATCAGCCTCGCCGAATGATTTGGTTTTGATAGAATGAAAAAAATATTTGCTATAGGAGATATCCATGGTTGCTATGACCGGCTGAAGACGCTGATGGATAAAATACCAATCGACCTTTCCCGCGATACTCTAGTATTTATCGGAGACTATATTGACCGGGGACCGTATTCGGTTGAGGTGGTCGACTATCTGATGCAGTTGAGAAAGCGCGTTCCGGATATCGTTTTTTTAAAAGGTAATCATGAGGATATGCTCGACAAATTTATAAACGGTGTTGACCGCTTCACCTATCTGTTAAACGGCGGCCAGCAAACCCTTGACAGCTACCTGACAAAACCCGTTCAATCCGACTTTTATCCGATTCCCCCCGACCACATGGAATTTTTCAAATCTCTGAGATTATATTACGAAACCGAAGAATTCATTTTCGTGCACGCCGGTCTTCGCCCACGGGTACCTTTGGAATCCCAGAAGACTGAAGACCTGCTATGGATTCGGGACAAATTTATCTCCTCCAAATATGATTTCGGCAAACGCGTGATATTCGGCCACACGCCTTTAAAGAAACCGCTGGTGGAGCCAAATAAAATCGGCATTGATACCGGTGCGGTTTACGGCAATGCGCTGACCTGTGTTCAGTTGCCGGATCTTGTTTTCTTCCAAGCTTAAGGGAGTGCGGATGGACAAATACATTGCCATGAGACGCTATCTAGTATTTTTAATCTTTCTAATTATCATCAATGCCGGCTCTGCCATGGCTGAACGGCTAGCCATCATTGCACCTGTGGCCAATATTCGCTCCGGACCCGACAGCAAATCCGATATTTTATGGAAAGTGGAAAAATATCATCCCATTTTTGTGATTAAAAAATCAGATTCATGGTATTTTTTCCGAGATTTTGAGGATGACAGAGGCTGGGTGCACCAAACCCTGGTTGGCAATGTCCCGGCAGTCATCACTAAAAAGGATCTTTGCAACATCCGCTCCGGACCGAGTACCAAAGATAAAATCCTTTTCAGTGTGGAAAAGGGAATTCCATTTAAAGTCCTCGAGCATAAGGGCCGCTGGATGCACGTCGAACATACAGACGGGGATCGTGGCTGGATCTTCGATGCCCTCGTCTGGTAAAAATAGAGGTAGTGATAAATTGCGATTTTTTAAAAACAATCGTCAGTCAATCGTCGGAATCGGATCCGCGCTGGTGGACATTCTCATTCATGAAAAAGACGAGTTTTTAAAAAAAACGGGCGCTATCAAAGGTGGCATGACCCTGGTGGATAAAGAATTCATTGAACGTACCCTGGCAATGTCCTCCGACACCGCCAAGATTGTTCCGGGGGGATCGGCTTGCAACACCATCGTCGGAATCGGCAAGCTGGGCGGGGCGGCCAGATTTGTGGGTAAGTGCGGAAAAGGGGAAATGGGGGAGTTAATCGAAAGTGATTTAAAAAAGCAAAATGTTGTGCCTGATCTGTTTCGATCCGATTCGCCCACCGGACGGGTATTGTCGATTATCTCGCCGGATGCTCAGCGCTCTATGTTTACCTATCTGGGAGCCTCGGCGGAAACGCGACCGGAAGATATATCCGAAAAATTGTTTAAAGACGCCGCTATCGTCCATATGGAGGGTTATTTGTTATTTAATCCAGAATTAATCGAGGCCGCACTGACCGCTGCAAAATCGGCCGGTGCCAAGATTTCTCTGGATTTGGCAAGTTTTACGGTGGTCGCAGAATCCAAAGAGCTGCTTGAACAACTCGTTGATTCCTATGTGGATATTCTTATCGCCAATGAAGATGAAGCCTGCGCATTTACGGGGTATTCAGATGAGCACCTTGCCATTGAAGCGCTTTCCAAGCAAGCGGATATTGCCGTCCTAAAAGTCGGGTCCCGCGGGAGCTATGTTTCTCATGCCGGAATTACCATTGCCATCAAGTCAATGGGCGATGGCAATGCCCTGGACACGACCGGTGCCGGTGACATGTGGGCCGCCGGTTTTTTGTATGGACTGGTCAATGGCTACTCACTTGAAAAATGTGGCCGGCTAGGTTCTGCATGTGGTTTCGAAGTATGTCAGGTCGTCGGCGCTAGTATACCGGATGATGGGTGGGAGAGGATTCGGGAATACCTGGATTAAAGAAGAAAAATTGATACTGGAATGCGCGCCGGAGAATATTGCTACTGCGAAATTTGGATGCCGGCATGCGGCTAAAAAAAAGATAAAATTTCAACAAAGACTTAATCAGGAGCCCCCATGGCGAAAAAGCGAAAGAAAACCCGCAAGGAATTGTTAAAGAAACCGGATGAGTTTTTAACTATTTCATCCAAACTGATAAAACTGGCCATGGAGTATAAAACCCACCTAACCTATGCTTTGGGTATTATCCTGGTTTTGGCGGTAATAATTTCCGGGATTCGATTTTTTTCGATCCGGGCGGAAAACAATGCTTCAGCGTTGCTGGACAAAAGCCTCACGAAATACAACAGCATAAAAGCAGAAAAGCAGCCGGATGTAGTTTATGGCGAAGTATCGGAGGATTTCGAATTTATTTTTAAAAAATATGACGGAAAAGAGAGCGCAAAACTTGCTCGATTATTTTATGCCAATATTTGTTACAACGCCGGTAAATATAAACAGGCCATTGAGCTATACAAAACAGCGCTAACGGAATTTGAAAAATTTCCGATGATTCATCGTCAAATCCTCAGTAATCTCGGTTATGCATATGAACAGGAAGAGGACTATTCGACTGCGGTCGGCTATTTTGAAAAAATCTCTTCGGCACCGGAACCTATAATGCGCGATGAAGCGCTTTACCATTTGGGCAGGTTATATAATAAACTGGGTGAGAACGAAAAAAGTCGGGAAGCTTATAATAAAATTCTTACCGACCATCAAAATTTTATCTACATCGATCTCGTAAGAGAACGAATATCCGGATAAATGAATATTTTCGATTTAAGATTGAATATTTAATTTTTTGAACCGACTTCCAGATTGTACTTTTTTATTTTCTGATTCAGACCACTTTTCCCGATCCCTAATATTGATGCCGCATGGGCTTGCACATTACCTGCCATTCTCAAAGCCCTTTTTATCATCGCTTTTTCAACCGTGGCCAGAGTTTCATACAAATTGGCATGGGTCGGAATCCCTTCCAGATGCAGCGCATTATGAACATTATCTTTGAAACCGGCCGGTAGGTCCGATACCCGGATAGTATCATTGGGACACAATATCATAACCCGTTCAATTAAGTTTTCAAGTTCACGGACATTACCGGGCCAGCTGTAATCATAAAATATTCGACCCACTTCCTGGTCAACCCCTATTACAGGAACGGCTGATTTACGTTCGGATGCGTACTTTTCTATAAAGTGCTTGACTAAAAGGTGAATATCTTCCTGTCGCTGCGTTAACGGCGGTAAAACAATGCGCACTACATTGAGACGGTAGAATAAATCCTCCCGGAAACGGCCTTTGATCATTTCTTCTTTTAAATTTTTATTGGTTGCCGCAATAATCCGGATGTTCACGGATATGGCTTGGGTACCACCGACCCGCTCAAAGATTTTTTCCTGCAGCACGCGCAGCAACTTCACCTGGAGGCTGGTTGAAAGTTCCCCGATTTCATCGAGAAACAGGGTCCCGCTGTCTGCCAGCTCAAAGCGGCCCTTTTTTTTGGCTACTGCTCCGGTAAAAGCCCCTCTTTCGTGGCCGAACAGTTCACTTTCAAGCAGATTTTCAGACAGGGCCGAACAATTCACCGCAATAAAGGGTTTATCACGGCGTGGGCTGTTGAAATGAATAGATTTAGCTACCAGCTCTTTGCCGGTGCCACTCTCACCTTCAACCAGGACACTGGCATTTGCAGGGGCTACTTTCCGGATCATTTCGAAAACTTCCCGCATGGCCTTACTTTTTCCAATGAAATTGCCGAAGCGGTACTGGGATTTTACCTCATCGCGCAGGCGACGGTTCTCCTTGACCACCTGGAACATGGCTACAGCCTTTTTAACATAAATGATGAGGCGTTCGTTGTCGAAAGGTTTCAGAATATAGCTGTAGGCACCTTTTTGCATTGCCTCCACAGCTTTATCGACCGTACCATGGGCGGTCATCATAATCACTGGCAGATCTGGATCCTTTGCCTTAATGTGTTCGAGCAGTTTGATGCCGTCCATGCCGGGCATTTTCATATCTGTGAGAGTAAGATCCAGATCCGATGTTTCCTGGATTTCAAGTGCATCCCGTCCGTTGAGAGCGGTTAGGACTTCATAACCTTCTTCTTCTAATACCGCGCTGAGCACACGCAGATAATTTTTTTCATCATCAACGATTAGAATGGTTTCCATAGTAATCTGATCTCTCTATTAAATTTCTGCCGTTTCTACCGGAGACGGATTCGATATCCAAGGACCTATCAGCCCGGAGCTCATTTCAAATTAACTTCACATTTTGGATGCCGATCCATTCCCTCCGGCTGTGTTGTGAAAGTTCGAAACCCGCCGCGGCGGATTCCTGTACTTCCGCAACTTGCAGGCCGGGCGTCTCAACTTCCAAAATTGTGAATTTATATTTTCGAGAATCTTAAAGATCTTCCCCTTCCAACTAAATATCCGCACCACTATCCGGTCTCTGCGCCCGGATTTTCCACCGGCAATTCTACGGTCACGCGAGTCCCACCATGAGTTCTGTTGCCAATCTGTATGTTGCCGCCATGTGATTCAATGATATTTTTGACCATACCAAGACCCAGACCTGTTCCCATCTCCTTTGTGGTAAAAAATGGGTCCCAGATTTTTTCCAGAATTTCCTCGGCAATTCCTTTACCTTCATCGTCAAAATGGATGGTTACATCTTTACTATTGGATCGAATTGCAACCTCAATCATTCCCCCGTTGGGCATTGACTGCATGGCATTAAGGAAGATGTTCAAAAAAGACTGGTATAGCATGTCTGCATCGGCTTGTACTTCCGGCAGATGATTCTGATAGTCCTTTTTTATTATGTATCCTTTTTCTTTCATCCGTATTGATAGAAACGTAATATTTTTTTCAATGACATCCTCAATACGACACAAATTCAGTTTAGGGCTACCGGGTTTGGCGAAATTAATAAAATCGGTAATGATACTGTTGAGACGACTGGACTCTTCGACAATGATATCCGGCATGGTGTTCGAAGGGTCGATTTTGGTCACTTTTTTCTTTAGAAGTTCAGCAGAGCTTCGGATGATTCCCAAAGGATTGCGGATCTCATGGGAAATTCCGGCCGCCATCTCCCCAAGGGCGGAAAGTCGTTCAGCCTGGCTTAAGCGTTCCTTGAGCCGAAGCCTTTCCCCGGCCCTTTTTTGAATAATGCCTTCACCTCTCTTGACAACAAAAATCAATACAACAAAAAGAGCACCCATCATCGCGGTGCAGGTAATTACAACCAAAATCTGGATTCTGAATATGGTCAGATAATCCGCGGATAAATCCTGTACGATTTCAACCACTCCCAGCACCGGACCGGTGATCCTGAATGGTTTTGGTTCCGCGCGCAAGGGAGCATAAGTGATCAGTCGTGCCTCCTTGGGAAAGCCGAGTGAAATCTCGAAAAAATTACCTCGTTGAACGAGTCTGGAGGTAGTTTTGCCTTCAAGCGCTTGTTGGTATCCTGTGCCTCCGAAATTCTTACGACCGATCAAATCAGGATCAAAACTATAGGAAATCGTGTTGTCCATGCTATATATGTTGAGAGCTTCGACTTTGAAGCTGTGTAGTGTGCCGCGAACGACCATATCCACGCGTTCGAACTGTTTCTGATTGCTGAACTGAATCTTTCCGTATATTAATCCCATAGGAATGATAACCTGAATAAACACTTGGTGGTTCAGATTTTCGATAAGACTTTGGGCATAATCCTCGCTTTTCTGGCGCTGCATTGCTTTGACCCAGTGGGTGTTGAACACTGATAATATAATGGTAACCAAAAAAATGACGATCAGCCCAGTGAATGTAAAATACTTGACTAGCCGAAACGGCTTAATGCTTTCTTCAGGGGATTTGGTGATCATTGACAGATTACATTTCCAGTATGAGGGTCCGCTGAAAGATTAATTTGTGTCCGTCCAAACAACGATAATCTGCTCAAAATCTGCGTCATGCTTACCGCCTGCTGCCGATCGCAATCCATGAAATATAAAAAAATTATCTCAGTATGGGAGGGACACAGACTATAATTTATTCAGTGATATTAAAGATATTCACTTTTAATGTCAAATTAAAGATTTTTTCTAAAGTTTCTATTTACAGGTCCGATACAAAGATTATGCGTGGCGTTCATTTCAAAATTTTGACGGTTGTAAGTCAAATTTCAAAGTTGAAAGATCAAACAAAGTCGAATGACGCTTTCATCGCATTGAACATGAAGTGAATTAAAACTCCCTTAACATACTGAATATAATGCAACTTAACAAAAAAAAACAATTAATGCAAACCATTTGCCTGTGCTATTGTTTGACATTGGCGTGAAAATTGCAAAACCGTATGACAGCAAAGGCAGTCCGGAAACACCCTTTTGATGTCACCAATTCAGTGTAGTGATTCTTTGTTCAGATAGACATGGTAATTCCGAAGAAATGCTTCGGAAAACCAAATATGAGTAAAAATAAGATTAAAGGATTAAACGTCTCCCATGGCTTTTGGAAAAAAAGATCACATCGTCGGTCTCGATATCGGTTCCCGCTCCGTAAAAGCGGCTGAAATTATAGAAACCAAACGAGGCCCCTTGCTAAAGCGCTTTGGCATCGTGGACATTGCACATGGTGCCATCGAAGAAGGCACCATCATCGACGCTGAGACAGTTGCGGAATCGATTAAGCAGCTATTTAAATCTTACAATATTAAAGAAAGCAATGTGGCTGTGTCAATCGGCGGATACTCAGTTATCGTAAAAAAAATCAGCGTTCAAACCATGGATGAAGAGAAGCTTCAGGAAACTATTCATTTTGAAGCCGAGCAGTACATCCCCTTTGACATTAGTGATGTCAACCTTGATTTCCAAATCCTTGGGGAAAGCGAATCCAATCCCGGTCAGATGAATGTGTTTCTAGTTGCGGCTAAAAAGGAGATGGTTAATGACTATATCAACCTTGTCAATCTGGCCGGACTTAATCCCTGCATCGTAGATGTTGAAGCATTCGCTCTGCAGAACACTTTTGAAGCAAACTATGACATGCAAAGCGAAAACACCGCTCTAATTGATATCGGAGCCAGCAAAACATCATTGAACATACTCAAGGGCAATTCGTCGCTGTTCATGCGAGACGTATCATTGGGATGCGGACAAATCAACCAAAAGATAATGTCATTAATCGAATGCTCATTTGAAGAAGCCGAACAGTTGAAATACGGAGATGATAAGCCGGACAGGCTTACATCGGAGGACTTAAAAGGTATTATTTCATCGGTCGTCACCGATTGGTGCACGGAAATAAGACGCGCGCTCGACTTTTTTTATTCTACTTATCCTGAAGATCAAATTAAGCGCATCATTCTCAGCGGCGGCGGCGCCAACATTGACGAATTCCGAGAGCTTCTGGCCGCCGAAGCAATGGCTGAGGTTGAATCAATTAATCCGTTTAAAAGCTTTGAAATTGACAAAAAAAACTTCGATGACGCATTTATCAAACAAATCGCACCCCAGGCAGCCATCAGCATGGGTCTTGCAATGAGAAAAGTAGACGACAAATAATGATACGAATAAATTTGCTGCCTTTTCGGGCGGCCCGCAAAAAAGAAAACATACGTCGCCAAGTCTCTATCTTCATGCTTTCTCTGGCATTTATGCTGATCATCTTTTTTTACTATAATTCCAGATTAGGCAATAAAGTTGACAGCTTAAATGCCAATATAAAGCATACTAAAACAGAGCTGGCAAAATACAACAAAATCAATGACGAAATAGCCCAGATTAAGAAAAAACTCAGCAATCTGAAGAAGAAAGTGGCGGTCATGAAAACGCTTGAAGCCAACCGCTTTGAGCCCACCCGCCTCTTGGATGTAATGACTCAGGTTGTTGTGCCCAAGCGCATGTGGTTTACTAGCCTGGAATCCAAAGGAGATAAGGTCAAAATAAACGGCACTGCACTGGACAACAAAACCGTAGCCGACTTTATGGTTCGGTTGGAAGATTGTGGACTTTTTAAGGAGGTCGATTTAAAAACCCTCAAAAGAATAAAGGGACAAGTCAAGGATTTAAAAAGTTTTACAATCAGTTGCACAAAGAAACCTGTAATAAATTCGAAATCGAAAAAAAAACTTGAGAATGCCAAGGCAGAGAAATAATGGATAAAAAAGGTCTTGCAAAATCTATTGAACCTTTTTTTGAAAAGGTTGAAAAGTTATCCAAAGTACAGAGGATACTGATATCGTCAGGGTTTTTCATCCTGCTTGCCGGAGTTTTCATCTACTTCTTTTTCTGGCCCAAATTTGAGAAAATCAATTCATTAACGGCGAATCTGAAAGAATTAGAAAAGAAACTTACGACAGCCAAGCGAAACGCTGCTGATCTAAAAGAGTTCCAGGCCAAAATGAAAGAGGCCGAAGCACAATTCAAACTGGCCATGAAAAAGCTGCCTGAAAAAGAAGAGATTCCCTCATTGCTGACTAGTATTTCAGATTCCGGACAGCAGGTCGGACTGGATTTTTTACTCTTCGAGCCCAAACCTGAGAGGAAAAAAGAATTTTATGCTGAGATCCCTGTAGCCATGAGCATGAAGGCGGACTATCATAACTTGGCCATTTTTTTTGATCAGGTCGCAAGATTATCGCGAATTGTAAACATACGTGATATTCGGATCGACCATACTAAAAGAAAAAACAGCGTTGAACTCAACGCCAGATGCACGGCTGTTACCTACAAATTCATAGAAACGCCACCTAAAAAGAAGTTGAAAAAGAAGCCGAAAAAGAAATCGAAGAAGAAAAAGCCAAGGAAATAAATATTTCCTTAAAAAACCAACCAGTAAATGATGGGGAAATATCTTGTGATCATGCGATATTTGATTAGCACTATTTGTGTCGTTCTACTTCTGTGGGGATGTGATCGCTCCGTCGACGCGACTGCGCAGCCGAAAGTGGTTCGCAAAAAAATCGTTGCCCAAAAGGAACTGACCGCCAAAGTCCGCACGAAAAAGACGGTTCGTACCGCAAAAAGGACCGATGCGACGTTACGGCCGAAAGTGGTTCGCAAAAAAATTGTTGCCCAAAAGGAACTGACCGCCAAAGTCCGCACTAACCAGACGGTTCGTGCCGCAAAAACGAACCAGGCGGCCTCACTTGAGAGAGAGAAAGCAGCAATAAAAACCGGCCAATCTCGGGTCAAAACCCAAAGACAAGCCGTCCCTAAAACCAAAACAGTCAGGCAACATGTAGCCACAAAAAAGGTCGAGACCAAACCGGCGGGAGATAAAGTAACGAAACTGCTAGCGCAGAAAAAGCCAGCGGTCAAACCCAAATCCGCCATCGCTGAGATAAAACAACCGTCGACCGGGGACAGCGCTGCAGCCAGTGATAAGTTAATTGCCGCTACATCTAATGTGACCTCGATAAGGAGAACGGCAACCACCCCCAAGGCCTATGATGCCAAGGGCAAAATTGATCCGTTTGAGCCATTATTCAGAGAAAAGCCGGTTTCTGCGAAGAAAAAGAACAATAAAAAACGGATTCCACGGACACCTTTGGAACGAATCGATTTGAGTCAGTTAAAACTGGTGGGAATTATCCTGGCATCCAGCGGCAACCGGGCTCTTGTTGAAGAATCCTCAGGAAAGGGATATGTCATAAAAAAGGGCACCTATATCGGAGTCAACTCCGGCAAGGTGATTAATATAAAAAAAGAAAGAGTTGTTGTTGAAGAAGAATTTGAGGATTTGTTCGGTAAAACCAAACTCCGTCAAAGAGAGATCAAACTTCCCAAACCCCCTGGAGAGTTTTAAGATGATTGATTCCATCAAGAAATTATTTAAACCCATTCAGTTGAGTATCATTTTATTAAGTTTTACGGCATGTGTCTCCCAAAATACTGTCAATGTTAAAACAGACGGGGAGACGAAACTGATCACTGATATCATTACCAGTGAAGACGCCCAATCCACCATCGTTACGGTCAAAGGGAACGGAACGCTGACTTACACGGCGATTAAACAGGAGTTTCCCCTGGGCCTTCTTGTTCACTTTCCTGAAACTGCCTTGGATAACATTAAAACTGTTAACTATCCGCCGGAAAATGGCAATCTCGACTCTATTAGA
>CAMYLH010000021.1 GCA_947259065.1 uncultured Desulfobacterales bacterium | reverse complement strand
ATGGACTTCCCTATATTGGAAGACCCCGGCTCTATGATAACGTCATCATTGCAACCGGCCATGGCATGAAGGGCATTTCGCTGGCGCCGATAACGGGCAAAATTGTCTCTCAGCTTGCATCCGGCCAAATGCCGGCAATGGATATTGCCGCACTAAGTATTGAACGCTTTAACTAAGAGTTTCGGAAAAGATTCAACCTGGATGTGGGAGACTATGTGGAAATGGACAAACAAAACGGGAACATAGTTTTAAAGCCGGTGAAACTGATCCATCCGGACCATGAGTATTTTTATACTAAGGAGTGGCAAAAGGGAGAAGCAGAGGCAGATAAGGATATTGAGAAGGGTGAAGTGGTTGGCCCATTTGATAATATTAAGGATGCGCTCAAAGCTCTCAAAAAGGCCAAAATATGAAACTCCTTAAACTATTGCTGTTTTCTGCAATATGGTATTTCCTAAAGCTCCCGCAGTAAATGAGTTAATGACATCGCAATTTAAGCACACACACCCGGCAAACAAAAAGCATCTTGCCACCGGCAAACACATTTGACCGTCTTTCGCATTCCTGGCTACAGATCATACAGTCCCTGAAGGCCTGCTAACCTGACCGTTGGGTCAATCCTGATGGGAACGGACAAGTGTCATCCATTGCATATTTGTAAGGACAATCTGCAGGCAGCAATGGAGAAAGAGGATTGTGGGCACGAAATATACAATTTCCGGGAATTGTGGGTTTCGTATGGCTAATATACAATTTCTGAAAGTAACGCAGGCGGCGGAATTTTACACTTGAGATATGAAAACAATATCACAATGATAGATTTTAACGGCGGGATCCATAACCCACATGCATTTATTTCCTAATGGTAGATATCTGCATACGCTTCAACGGCTATACTTTTCTGCGAGCGCCCGAACTTTTGCTCCTGCTTCAATAAGTCTTTTTTCTGCGAGATCTCCTTTTTCAACGGCACTACAGATTGCAGCGACAACTCGTTCGAGTTGTCTGTCGATCGCTGCAATAAGCAGATAATCCGAACCGGCGTTCAAAGCATCGATAGCCACTTCTTCAACAGAGCAATCTCTCAGAGTGGCACGAGAATCAAGATCATCACTCATGACCACACCCTTGAAGCCGAATTCACTTCGCAGCATACCGATTATTTGAGGTGAAATTGATGCGGGTTTTTCGCTATCGAATGCTTCAACAATTGAAGGACCAACCATAATCAATTCAACACCGTTTCCAATCGCATCAGCAAAAGGAATAAAACCAGGCTTAAAAGAGTCTGCTTTTTCAGTGACAATCGCACCAGGTTCTATCGCGGGGTCGAGTGCAATATTGTGGAAACCAGGAAAATGCTTTGCTGTAGCAGCTACACCTGCAGTTTGAACGCCACGAATATATGCAGAGGAGATTCGCGCAATTTCATCGGGATCTATAGACCACGTCCGACCGGACAGCCACGGGTTCTGACCTGTGACAACATCAAGAATAGGCCCTAAAAAACAATTGACACCCAAGTCTTTTGCGGCTGTAGCGATGGAAGCACAGATTTTTTCGAAACTATCGGCTTCATAACGTTTCAATTCTTCGACGTCTGGAAAATGGGCTGTGAGATCGTGCATTCTACAAATGCCGCCGATTTCCTGATCTACTGCAACGAGCACAACGCCAGCCAAATTTGCGGCCTCTTTGGTTAGACGAAGAAATGTGTCTGCGGTCTCAGTGGATTTGCGGTGGTCTGACACTTTTCTGGCCAGATATTCTTTCCGTGATTCTCCTATCAGGATGGAACATCCCCCGTTCGTCAAAAATCGCTTTACGGAGTCACTGAGTCTTGTGGTGTCAAAAGCCGGTAGAATAACAGCATGGGCGGCTCTTGTTCGACTTTTTTTCATCATATTTACTTTCTACGGAATCCTAATCAGCAAGCAAGTCCGCAGGGGCCTGCTAAACTCAATTATTCCTTGACCGATCCGGCCAGCAGTCCGCGAATAAAATATCTGCCCATGAAAATGTAGATCAACAGAACCGGGATAGCTGCCAAAATGGAACCGGCCATGGGCAGATTCCAGCTTACGGCCTGGCCGCCGGCCAACTGGGCCAAACCCACGGTAATGGGATTGGCAGTGTGGCGGGTCAAGGTGATGCCCCACAAAAACTCGTTCCAAATCTGAGTGAACTGCCAGATACTCGTGACCACAAAGCCCGGTATGGAAAGCGGAAAGACAATCTTGCCATAAATGTAAAAAAAACCGGCGCCGTCCAACATAGCCGACTCTATAAGTGCATCCGGAATTTGGGCATAAAAATTTCGGAAAATGAGCGTTGTAATCGGCAGTCCGTATACGACATGGGCCAGGATCAACCCCGGTAGGCCACCATAAAGATTGATGGCCCTTAGGGTCTGGAACAGCGGAATCAAAATGACCTGGTAAGGAATGAACATGCCGAACAGGAAAAGTGTAAAGACAACTTCACTGCCCTTGAATTTCCATTTGGAAAAGACATATCCGTTGATGGATCCCAGAACCGTGGAGAAGATGGTAGCAAAAATGGTGAGTACGATGGAGTTGACAAAGTTGGGCTTCAGCAGCGCCACAGCCTCCAAAAAACTTGACCCGTTGAGCTCGACCGGCAGATGCCACGACCTCGGCAGGCTGATGTTTTCGGGCATTTTCAAAGCGGTCACCACCATCATATAGGCCGGCAAAAGGTAGCCCAGCGCCAATACAGCCAGCGTACCGTAAAGCAAATATCTGCCGATTGAAATGCTTCGAGTCATCTATGGCTTCCCTTTCTGCCGGTAGCTATTGATCAGATAGGGAATGATAAAGGTGGTGGCCACTATGAACAGTACAATGGCTATGGCGGCCCCTCTTGCAAAATCATTGGCCCGGAAGGTAGTCAAATACATATTCAATGCAGGATGACCGGTTGCGCCGTTGTCCGGTCCGGTCATGGCGAATATCAGGTCAAACATCTTCAGCGATATGTGAGAGAGAATGATGACGGCACTGATGGTGATCGGCTTGAGCAAGGGCAGGGCCACATGATGATAGTATTTGACATTATTGGCTCCATCCAGCATGGCCGCATCCCGCAGATCCTGGGATATGCCCGTAAATCCCGCCAGGTACAGCGCCATGGTGTAGCCGGAATACTGCCAGATGATCGCCAGTATAATGCCCAGGGTTGCCAGATTGAAGCCGTGGACCTCTTCCATGAACAGCGCCTGTGGTAAAAAATCGCCTGCCATCCATGCGAAAAACCAGATGCCGACTCCGGGCAGCAGCCACTGTTTGCAGGCTTTGGCTGGATTTTTTCGAAGTGTCCAAAATCCGATCAAAATCATCCCAACGGAAAGGATATACATAACGATCTGCAATAAATTCTGCCAGTTGAACTCCAAAATGGCTTGGGTACTGGTAAGCCAGCGAAACTCGAGAGGTTTACCCCCCGCAAACGTGGGTAGCAGATTGACCCCGCCCTGGGGAGCGAGCATCCAGCGCCAGATCGTGCCGGTTACGATAAAGCTGAGCGACATGGGATAGAGGAATATGGTTCGAAAAATGCCCTCGCCTTTCGGCTTGCAGTCCAGCAGGATGGCGATGAACATCCCCAGCCCGATGGCGCCGGCCAGCAACATCACCGAGTAGTAAACTGCGTTGACCAAATCCTGTCGAAACCCGAAGCCTAAAAACCCTGTGAACAGCTCGACATAATTCTTGAGCCCCACAAAATTTTTGACCGGCTTTTCGGCCAACGCGGCCACTCCGCCCCAATCGGTCAGTGAAATCCAAAACGTGTTGGCAATAAACCCGTAGACGAACAAAGCAATCAGGATAATCGACGGCAGCAGCATTATAAATGCCTTGATCCTATCTTTTGAAAATTCCATCATATCGATATCCTGCGGTATTGTTTTGGCACTGACGAATAAAGCCTTGCGGTGCCAAAACAGGATACCCGTTTATTTGCCGATGCCGTTTTTAACCGCGATCTGTTGGGCAGCTTTGGCAGCCGCCTGCGCATTCTTGGATTTCAGGAACATTTCCATCACCGAGGCAAAATCGTTCATGAATCCTTCGTTGGCAGTCACACCGTGAGCCAGCGAACCGACGATGCGATTTTTCCCGAAATCAGCTGCCGCGGATTTGGCGTAGTCGTTATATTTTGACAAATCGCTGTCCGTGCGGGCCGAAATCGATCCCTTCAGCGGGTTAAAGGCATCACTACCCTCGCGGGAGCCCAACAGCGCCAGCCAGGCGATGGCGTTATCGCGGTGGGGCGACCCCTTGGGCAGACCGAAAGAGTCCGCCAGAAACATAAACATACTACCGTTGTCAGGTGAAGGGACCCATCCGAATCCAGATCCGGGCATAAGCTTCTTGGTTGTGCTCAAGTACCCCGCAGCCCAATCGCCCATGACGTTGAAGGCCGCTCGGCCGTCGACGACCATATCGGTGGCTTGCTGCCAGGAAAGGGAAGAAGCATCGTCATTGGTAAATTCAAGTACTTTACCGAACAGCACCCAAGCCTGCACTCCCGCGGCGCTGTCGAAGGCCAGCTTGCCTTGCCACAGGGCATCCCATTTATCCGGTCCCAGGGAAGCCAGGGCCACCGATTCCCACAGATGATTGGCCGTCCAATTCTGTGCCAGTGCCAGCGGGACAACCCCTTTTTCTTTCAGTTTGGGTGCCATGGCGAAAAAATCATCCCAGGTTTTGGGGGCCGAAACACCCCACTTTTTCAAATTGGCGGGAATATACCAACAAACGTTGGAACGGTGGATATTCACAGGTACCGACCATATCCCTTTATCGGTGCCGATCAGTTTGACGAGACCTTCGGGGAATGCCTTCATCCACCCCTCTTTTTTAAACAGGAAGGTTAGATCCTCCATCCGTTCTGCTTTCACCCAGGTGCCGATCAATTCCTGCCCGGCATGAACCTGAAAGCTGTCGGGCGGTTCGCCGCCAAGCATACGGGTCTTTAAAACAGCCTTGGCGTTGACGCCCGAACCTCCGGTTACAGTGGCATTGATTACATTCACATTGGGATGGCGCCCTTTATAAAGCTTGATCAGGGCTTCCAGTGCCGGTCCCTCGTCTCCCGCCCACCAGGAAAAAATCTCCAAGTCACCGGACAAGTCCTTGGCACCAACGGTGGTCACCGGCAGCAGCATCAGCATGACCATACCCAATACGGCCAACAGTTTGAAGCATGCTTTTCTCATTTTCTTCTCCTTTCGTTTGGTTGATTGTTTAGATGAAGCTCGACACCGATCATGCCAGTATCGCGCAACATCCTCAGTTGATGGCAGATTGTGTCTTCGGGTCGAATAATAAAATCCGGTTCAGGTCAAATCCTAGGATTATTGAGGCACTCGGTCGCAACAAAATCCGTCCTTCGAGTTCGGCGATCATTTGATTACCCCCCATCTCGAACTCCAAAAGAGACTGCCCGCCCACGATCTCCGAAACGACGACCGTTCCCTGAAACCGCCACGTCTCCGGAATACTGGTATGAGTGTCTGCTGCCTTGATGGCATCCGGGCGAATCCCCACCAGCACTTCCTGACCCTCTTCCAGCTCGACCTGTTTAAGCACCGGAAACTTCAGCTCTCCCAACGCGATCACCCCTTTCCCATTTGTCCGATGAAATACCCCGGCCAAAATATTGGCGGGCGGATTACCGATAAACCGGGCCACGAATACACTCTCCGGTTTTTCATAAACATCGATGGGGGTACCCACCTGCTGGATGTACCCGTCTTTGAGAATCACGATACGATCCGCCAGGGTCATGGCCTCTATCTGGTCATGGGTAACATAGATGGTGGTGGTCTTCATTTTCAAATGCAGCTTCTTTAATTCCATGCGCATCTGAGTTCGTAGCTGCGCATCCAGATTGGAGAGGGGTTCATCGAAGAGAAAAACATCCGGATTGCGGACAATCGCCCGGCCCATGGCAACCCTTTGACGCTGACCGCCGGAGAGAGCCGCCGGCCTGCGGTCCAAAAACGGGGTCAATTCAAGTACCTCGGCCACCTCCCGAACTTTCTCGTCAAGTTTCGCTTTGGACCATTTTTTCATCTTCAAGCTGAAGCCCATATTATCATATACGGTCATGTGGGGGTAAAGGGCATAGTTCTGGAAAACCATGGCCACGTTCCGCTCACTGGGCGGCACCCTATTCACCGTCCGGTTACCGATCCGGATCTCCCCTGCGGTCAGGGACTCCAACCCGGCAATCATGCGCAGGAGGGTCGACTTGCCGCAACCCGATGGTCCGACCAGCACAATGAATTCGCTGCCGTGTATCTGAAGGTCGACGCCGTGGACCACCTCCGTGGAACCAAACCGCTTGGTAACGTTGATTAGTTCAACTTCGGCCATGGAATCTCTCCGGGCAGATGCAATGGATCGGGCTGGCTGGTTTGATTGATCTGGCCTGTCTGGTCCTTCTCACCCGCATTGTATTTTCTTCAATTCGATTTATTCGTCATTCCTGTAAGAAATGGAATCGAGGATTTTCAAGAAATTTTAATCAAATCTTCGGTCCAGTCCGACCGGCCGCAGCCTTGACACACCGGACCTGCGGATTCGCAGGGCCATGACCGATCCCGGTCCGAAGACCCGTTCCATGAATTGTCGATAGTCATCGAATCGCGCCTTGGGAACGTAGGCCTGGATCGTTCCCTCGAACCCGCCGCCGTGCACCCGGCAGGCCCCGTTGCCGTCAAGAAAGCGCTCGGTCATGATTACGGCCAATGGGATTCCCTGCATTTGTGGGGTCGATGTGCGAAAACAGTTCTGTAAAAGTCGCCAGGAAGAAGCGCCTGAGGCAGATACCAACTTCAGGTAGACCTCCACCTGGTTTTCACGTAAGGCCGAAACCATGGCCCCGACCCGCTGGTTTTCTTCGACAAAATGAATGGTTCGGAGTGTAGCGCGATCACCTGCCTTTTGACGCAACCGGGGAATAGCCTGGATGACCTCTCCGATGCTCACCCCCCGTAACACCTCTTTTCCCAACAGCAAAGCCGCGGCCCCCATCTCTTTCGTGATGGCCGCATACTCTGGCGTCAGCTCTGCGTGGTTTCCCCCCGTATCCACTACCGCCAACTGATAACCTGCCCGTGTGAACTCGAAATCGATCCGTTCCACATCCGGATCGAGATGGCTTTTAAAATCGATATGCAAGATTCCGCCCAGGGCGCAGGTCAGTTGGTCCATGAAGCCGCAGGGTTTGCCGAAGAACTCGTTTTCAGCCAGCTTGGCGATTCCGGCCAGGTCCAAGGCTGTTGTGCAGCTGCCGTTGAACAAATGATTGAAAATTCCCCCCAGCAGCATCCCAAAGGTTGCCGAGGAACTCAACCCGGATCCGGGAAGCACGGTGCTATTCACACAAGCTGTAAATCCTCCAATGCGGCAGCCCTTTTCAGCCAGGCCGGCGGCAACTCCCCGTACCAACGACTCCGGCCGGCCCCTTTCTTCAGGCCGGGGCGCAAGATCCGACAAATCCGCCCGGATAAGCTCCGGGAACCCGGAGGAGTGAATGACTGCTTGCATACCCGGGGCAGGAGCAGCCACTGCCACACAATCCAGATGAACCGCTGCGGCAAGCACCTGGCCGTGATTGTGATCCGTGTGATTGCCGCCGAGTTCGGTCCGGCCCGGAGCGATGATCACAGCAGCCGTATCCGGGGCAAACCGGGCCTGCATAGTCTCCAGCAGCCTGGCATAGCGTAGCTTTTGATTGGCAAGTTCGGCCTTTCCGTACAAGGCCAGCAGATCGGCATCCAGGCTGCCGCTTTTCAGTGCGTCGACGTAATCTCCAAGTGTATCGGTCATGGTCATTTAGTCGACTCCAGGTAGTGAATTTCCGAAAGCTCCCACAACCGTTCGGCACAAGCCTCGGGGGTGAGATCCCGTTGGGGCATGGCGAGCATCTCATAGCCAACCATGAATTTTTTCACCGACCAGGATCTCAACAGGGGTGGCAGATAGTGGATATGCCAATGCCACTCAGGCCGATTCTTCCCCTCCGTGGGCTGCTGGTGCAACCCCATGGTATAGGGAAAAGCGGTCTGAAAAAGGTTGTCGTAGCGCACAGACAAGCGGGTCATGGCATCGGCTAAATCCCGTTTTTGATCCGTCCCGAGATTGGCAATGTCTCCTCCATGCTCCCGCGGCAGAATCATCACCTCGAAAGGCCAGATCGCCCAGAACGGCACAAGGGCCACAAACGAGTTATTTTGCAATACGATCCGTTCGGCCCGATCGAGTTCCAGCGTCAGATAGCGGTACAGCAAGCAGGTCCCTTTCTCAGCCAAGTAAGCTGCCTGCCGACGCCCTTCTAAGGCCGGCAATGTGGGCTCTGATTTCGTAAAAATCAGGTATCAGCATTCTACCCACCTGCCGTCGGTCTGGCTGGATTCGATTGCGCTATGTACGAAACGCACGCCCAGTAGCCCATCCAGGGAATTGGGAAAATAAAGAGCCAGCGGATCGGCTTTTGTATCTGACCTGCGGGCGGCGATGGCTTCAGCCGCGTCGGAATAAACGTTGGCAAAACCTTCGTGGAAACCCTCCGGGTGACCGGCTACAATGCGGCAGGCGCGTGCTGCAAGGGGCAGGGTACCCGGCCCATTGGGTGTCCTGTTCTGGGCTGGTCCGTGCAGCGGCTTGAACGTCAACGCCTGGGGGAATTCCTGCATCCATTCGAGACTGCCTTTGGTGCCGCTGACCCGGATGCGCAGACAATTCTCCACACCAGCAGCAGCTTGGGTGACCCAGAAACTGCCTCGGGCACCGTTGTCCAGGCGCATTAATGCCCCGGCATAGTCATGCACCAAACGGCCAGGGGCTATGCTGCCCACCTCCGCAGCCACCTCGGCGACTTCAAGGCCGGTGATAAAGCGCACCAGATTGTGGGCATGTGTGCCAATATCACCCATCACCAGCGATGGCCCACCCTTAACTGGGTCGTAGCGCCACGGCAGCCCGCCTTCAGTTGGGTCGGGGTCGTTTTCATCGGCCCTGCCACCCTGGACATATTCCACCTGCACCAGGCGGATTGTACCTACCTGACCATCCATGACCATCGCTTTGGCCTGGCGCACCATGGGATAGCCTGTGTAATTGTGAGTCAGGCAAAATACCAAACCGGTGTCTTGTACCTTTTGGTGTAATTTCTCTGCGTCTTCCAAGGTGTTGGTCATTGGCTTATCACAAATGACATCGAAGCCCCGTTCCAGAGCAGCGACGGCATATTCATAGTGGCTGTCATTGGGCGTCATAATCGCGATCACGTCTGCGCCGTCATCCCGGGTGACTTCAGTATCCAACATCTCCAACACGTTGGTGCAAGCGCGCTCGGAGGTCAGCCCAATATCCAGGCCTGCTTTTTTAGCCAGCTCTGGATTTGATGAAAGCACACCAGCGACAAGTTCGTAACGGTCATCGATCCGAGCGGCCTGACGGTGCATCGCACCGATAAAGGAACCCGGGCCTCCGCCAATCACGGATAGGCGTAACCGACGGCCTAAGGTTGAAATCACTGGGTTGAGTGCCATGAATTCTCCTCCAGATATTGTTTTAGCTCCGGGACTACAACTTTGCGGTCGTCTTCAATATAAAAGTTCAGTGGTTCACCGATTCCTGCGATATTTGTTTCATATCCAAATACGAAATTCAAGAGATTTGAAAAAGAGTACGCCACAATATATTGTATCTGCTGTTTTTAAAAGGGAATTGTATATTGCTTTATCCAATCTAACAAATTTAGACCTATCTAAAATTGTGAATTCCTGAATCAAATCCGTAATCTCAAGTATTTCACCCTTTAATTTTACGGAGCATACAGTTCTGCCCAACCTTTTTGAAACTGAAACAATCCATCGTATGCAGTATCATGAAATGATCTAATCCTGTGCGGAATATTTTTTTCGCTCAAAATAGAGTCTATTAATTGTGCCTCAATTGTATTTTCTAACACCGTTATCTTGATATAGTCATCCATTTGGGCATCCCACAAAACAGATATCCCATTTCTGGCGAAGTTGTTATCCGGAGTCGAAATCTATTAAGAAACAATCGTGTCTGCTATTACAACATCATAAAGTGTATGAGGTACCAGCGGCGGTCTAATGATTGATCAAAGCGTTCCAAATTAAACCGAAAAATTTGAACAGCAAAAAGTATTAAATAACGTTCCACCTTTTTTGACTAACGGTAAAAAAGCCAATTTAAAGAAATGGGCCCTTTTCTCATATAAGTTCTGAATTCGCAGCGGTCTTGTCTTACTTTAGTTGCTCATAAGATTCTCTGGGTTGGAGTTCAACATAATCACCAATGGAAACGAGATATTTCCGAACATCCAAGCAAAGGTGACATTTTGATACATAACCTTCGTTCAATTCATGATAGCCCGAATCTAAGGCAAATTTAAAAAGTCCCTGCATATCTTTCTTGACCAGGTAATTTAAAACCGGACGGTTTTTCAGGTCTATTCCCGCCTTTAAAAGCCCATCGAGATCAAACCAGCTGCCCAATGAAATCCCACCGCAATAGCCGGGTATGAAATTGCCATAATTGTCAAAATGATTGTGCCAGCTGCGCAGGAAGTCTGGCTGACAGGGAGTATTAAAAAACCGTTTTGCCGGATAGCCAGGGTAAAGTTCTTTCAACCGCTCTGCGGCGCGGCCCATTAAGAAAAACTCGACCCTGTTGGATATGCTCTCTTCCCTGGTCAGTTTTAAATATTTATCAATTGAAAGTCTGCCGGTGATGCCAAGCTTTTTGAACAGATGATAATATTCCAGTTGATAGACCATCACATTTTGCCCGAACACATCTTGGCTGAGGCGGACGCAGCGGTCGGTTCGTTCGAATGGGACATATTCGGCATAAAACGGATTCACCGAGATCATGATCCCTTTTAATCCGTTGTCTTTGAGGATCTGCAGTCGCTCTTTGGTCAGCGTGTCGATTTTGCACCAGAAGCAGTTTGTTTCGACAAAGGTAGACGGGATGTTTAGTGTTTCTGCTATTTGAACGGCCTTGAGCAGCAGTTTAAAATTTAAAAAAGGCTCTCCGCCGGTAAAATGCAACCCGTGGTTCAGGCTCATATATTGATGGCCGTGTGGACTCGGTTCGATCACTTTTGCCAGCTGCGGCAAAAATTGTTCGAGCTGGTCGACCGTGATCCAATCCCCTGCCCATTTCGGTGAGCAGGCATACATGCAATGCCGGCACTCGGCCTGGCATTTGTAAGACAACATTAGGCCGCCAGATATAGGTCTCGGGATTTTCATCATCTTCATCCTTGTAGGATTCTGTTTCCCAATTTTTAAAGGATTCGCTCTTTTAGTGTAATAGTTTGGCTTTAATTAGTCGGTCTTCTAAATTACCGTAAACAACAAGCTCATCAATTTCAAGTTCCGCG
>CAMYLH010000020.1 GCA_947259065.1 uncultured Desulfobacterales bacterium | reverse complement strand
AAATTTTATGTCCATGGCAATTTTGAAACGCTGTTAGACAAGATTGGACAAGTGCCTCTTCCGCCTTATATTAGGAGAGGTCACACTGGGGTATGCCCTTGCGATGATAAAGCCTCCTACCAGACGGTTTACGCCGGACCCAGGGGCGCCATCGCCGCGCCAACCGCAGGGCTGCATTTTACCAAGGAACTTCTGAATAAACTGAGAGCCGGCGGGGTGAACATCGTGACGCTGACTCTGCATGTGGGTTACGGCACGTTTCTACCGGTAAGGGTCGCTGATATTCGCAGGCATCAAATGCATTCGGAACAGTTTGCGATTTGCGCCAAATCAGCAGAGACGATCAATAACGCAAAAAATAGCGGGAAACGGGTGGTTGCGGTCGGTACCACCTGTGTGCGAACTCTTGAATTTGCAGCGAATTCAAATGGGTATGTGGTTGCCGGCAGTGGCAATTGTGATCTGTTTATTATTCCCGGACATCTGTTCAAGGTCGTTGATGCGATGATTACCAACTTTCACCTGCCGCAATCGACCCTTCTAATGCTGGTATCGGCCTTTGCCGGCCGGAAGAAGGTATTGAATGCATACCGGGAGGCCATCCATAAAAAGTACCGTTTTTACAGTTATGGGGATGCGATGCTGATATGTTAGTTGCTAGTTACTTCAACTTTGTCATATTTGCTTAAATTGTGCCCTTTGTTATAACAGGATGATATGAGGTAATAAACAAATGCCTAAAGTGAACTAAATTGCCTAAAATGACTAAAATTAAGGAATCGCTACACTCTATCTTTTTTATAAAATTGACAGAATACCAAAATTTTAGCTCATTTTAGTTCATTTTAAATTTTAGCTCATTTGTTCAATTAAAATTACAAATATCTGAAAGATTAAACAAAATAATAGCATCTGAGAATGTGACAAAGTAGAGTTACTTTATGTTTGAATTTAAAGTCATTTCAGAATCTGAAACCTCGCGCGCACGGGCAGGCCTTATTCAGACAGACCATGGTGTTGTTGAAACTCCGGTATTTATGCCGGTGGGGACCAGGGGCTCGGTAAAATCCGTATCCCCCGAGGAACTGCGGGCAGCCGGCACGCGGATTATCCTGGGAAATACTTACCATTTATATCTCAGACCGGGATGTGATGTCATGCGCCGCTTCGCGGGACTTCATCACTTTATGCACTGGGATGGACCGATTTTGACGGATAGCGGCGGGTTTCAGGTGTTTTCCCTGGCGAAGCTGGCAAAGATTTCGGAAGAAGGGGTCACTTTCCGGTCACATCTCGACGGCTCAAGTCATTTGCTGACACCTGAAAAAGTCATCGATATTCAAAATTGTCTGGGCGCAGACATTATCATGTGCCTGGACGATTGTATTCAATATCCGGCCACCAGAGAAGACAGCCTGGCTGCCCTTGAAATAACTACAAAATGGGCACAAAGATGCAAGCAAGCCTGGCAGGAAACAAAAAACGGTCGTAGTGCTCTTTTTGGCATTGTTCAAGGAGGTATGTTCAGGGAACTGCGGGGACGATCCGCTGAAGAGTTAATGAATATCGATTTTCCCGGCTATGCCGTCGGCGGGTTGAGTGTGGGTGAACCCGCAGATGTCATGCTGGAAATGGCTGATTGCACACTAATGAACTTGCCGGACACCAAACCCAGGTATGTTATGGGTGTCGGAACACCTGAAAATCTTATTGAACTCGCGGCACTGGGTGCCGATATGTTTGATTGTGTTTTGCCAACCCGCAATGCCAGAAACGGGCAGCTGTTCACTGAGTGCGGCACCATCAACATCAGCAACGCGCAGTATAAGGACGATACCGAACCGCTCGAGCCCGGCTGTGAATGCTACACCTGCCGCCATTATTCCAGAGCATACCTGCGGCACCTTTACATGACCAGGGAACTGCTGGCATATCGTCTAAACACAATCCATAATATTCATTATTTTATCAGTTTCATGAAACATATGCGGGAAGCAATTCTGGCGAATGAATTTGAGTCGTTTAGAAAAGCCTTTTACCGCAAACTGGAGAATTAGGAGTGATAAAAGGTTTCGGGTGTCAGGTCTCAGGTGTTCCGCCCAGACGGACCGCCGGCAAAAAAAACGGCCGGTTTGATCGAAAAAGAAACTTTGATGTTATTTGTTCAGCCACAAAGACACCAAGGCACTAAGATTACAGTTAAATTTATGGGTTCCGTACCCATATTTGCAAAATAATTCGACACTTCATGTGTTAACCATCGCAACGTTCTAAAATTATGACTATAATTTACCTAATCAACCATTCAACCAGGTCTGAACCATCTTAATGATCGAAATTTATCCCGTTAAACCATTTTTTTTGTTTAACTGGGACGAACTAAACCAACACATAGGAGAAAATATCATGAAAGAAAAAGTTGAAAAAGCTTTGGAAAAAGTGAGACCCATGCTTCAAGCCGATGGCGGTGATGTGGAACTCGTCGACGTGCAGGACGGCATTGTTACGGTCCGGCTGCAGGGCGCCTGCGGCGGATGCCCCATGTCTCAGATGACCCTTAAGAACGGTATCGAGAGAATTTTAAAAGAAGAAGTGCCCGAGGTCGTATCCGTAGAATCAGCTCCCTGATAGGGTATTTAGCATAGAGCATGGCGCATGGGGCATGGGGAAAGCTGGGAAGCTGGGAAGTTAGGAAGGTGAGGACAAAAAAGCCTAAGGCCGAAAGCAAGTAGATACTCGAAACTAAAAAAGCTAGAGGCAGAATGGGGATAACTTTTTTTCCTCAATCAACTAATCAACGAATTAACCAATCAACCAAAAAAAAGGAGGTGCAATGAAGGTCTTGAAAATCGACCATCTCGGGGTTGCCGTAAATAGTATAGATCAGGGGAAGAATTTTTGGATGGATGTATTGGGTCTGGAATTCGAGGGTTCCGAAACCGTGGAAGAACAGAAAGTGACGACAGCCTTTTTCCCGGTGGGCGAGAGTGAGGTGGAGTTGCTGGAATCGACGGCGCCGGATGGGCCCATTGCCAGGTATCTGGAAAAGAAGGGCGAGGGGATTCAGCATGTCGCCTTTCGAGTGGAGAATATTGAATCGGCCTTACAGGAACTCAAAGAAAAAGGGATTCGGTTGATTGACGAAAAACCCAGAAAAGGTGCCGGTGGTGCTCAGATCGCCTTTTTACATCCTAAATCCACCAGCGGTGTTCTGGTGGAGCTCTGTCAGCGAGATTAAATGAGGGCGGAAGGTGGAAGTAGTGAAAAATACATAGTTCTACCCTGAATTAGCGAAAAAAGCTCAACAATGCGTTAATGGTTATTTGTTATTCGTTATTAGAATATGATGATACCTTTTATAATCTAATGGTAGATGAAATATAAGAATAGATTTTATTATTTTGAAACTATTAACAAATAACTAATAACGAATAACTCCCAATTGGTTTTAAATTCAATTTGGGTTCTACTTTGCCACATAATCCTAGCAACATATTTCATCCGAAAAAAATGTCAATGTTGCTAACCTAAGCATTTAAGAGGAGCCTCGTATTATGTCCGAACATCCTGACAAAGAAAAATGGGTCGAACTTGCGACCAAAGAGATGAGAGGAAAGCCCTTGGAGGCGTTGGATTGGATGACGCCGGAAGGCATCCCGGTCAAACCGCTGTATACCGCAGAAGACGTGGAAGGAATGGAACATGTGAATACCCTGCCGGGGTTGCCGCCTTATGTGCGGGGGCCGAAGGCCACAATGTATGCCGGCAGGCCTTGGACGATCCGACAATATGCCGGTTTTTCGACGGCAAAAGAATCCAATGCATTTTACAGAAGGTGCCTTGCGGCCGGCCAAAAGGGGCTTTCGGTTGCTTTTGATCTTGCCACCCATCGCGGGTATGACTCCGATCATCCCAGGGTCGTCGGCGATATCGGCAAGGCCGGCGTTGCGGTGGATTCCGTCGAAGATATGAAAATTCTGTTCGATCAGATACCGCTGGATCAGATGACCGTATCCATGACCATGAACGGGGCCGTGCTGCCAATTTTGGCTGGGTATATCGTTGCCGCCGAGGAGCAAGGCGTCAGCCAGGATAAACTGAGCGGTACGATTCAGAATGATATCTTAAAGGAGTATCTCACCCGTAATACGTATATTTATCCGCCGCAACCCTCCATGCGCATTGTTTCGGACATCATCGGATACTGCTCGAAACATATGCCCAAATACAACACCATCAGTATCAGTGGATATCATATGATGGAGGCCGGGGCCGATTCCGTATTGCAAACCGCGTTTACCATGTCAGACGGGCTGGAATATGTGCGGGCGGCTTTGAAGGCCGGACTGGACATCGATGCATTCGCCCCGCGGCTCTCTTTCTTTTTTGGAATCGGGATGAATTTCTTTATGGACATCGCCATGCTGAGAGCAGCCCGGTTTTTATGGCATAAACTTATCAGCCAATTTAATCCTAAAGATCGGAGATCCACCGTGCTACGCACCCATTGCCAAACTTCCGGGTGGAGCCTCACAGCTCAGGATCCTTATAACAATATAATTCGGACAACCCTGGAGTGTCTGACCTCCGCATTGGGAGGCACTCAGTCCCTGCACACCAACTCTTTCGATGAGGCAGTGGGGTTGCCCACGGATTTTTCTGCCAGAATTGCCAGAAATACGCAAATTATCGTTCAGGAGGAATCACAGATTTGCCATGTGGTGGATCCGCTGGCGGGCTCTTATTACCTTGAGTCCCTGACCGATGGGATTATTCGCGAGGCCGGGAAAATTATTGATGAGGTGGAAGAGATGGGCGGTATGGCCAAGGCCATTGAGAGTGGTATGCCGAAATTACGCATCGAGGAGTCGGCGGCCCGCAGGCAGGCTCAGATCGATCAGGGCAAAGATGTCATTGTAGGGGTCAATAAATATCAGATCGAAGAAGATGCCGATCTTGAGATACTGGAAGTTCCGGCCAGTGTGCGCGATGAACAAATTGCCAGGCTCAAGAAGTTGAAAACAACCCGCGACGCTGATGCCGTGCGACAGGCATTGCAGGCCCTGACCCGGGCGGCGGCATCCGATGATAATTTACTGAAATTGTGTATTGATGCGGTAAGGGTCCGGGCGACGGTAGGTGAAATTTCCGATGCCCTCGAAAAGGAATTCGAACGCTATGTTGCCACCACCCGGTGTATATCCGGCGTGTATGCAGCTGAGTACGGTGACTCCGAAATCATTGAGGCTGTGCGTAAAAGGACGGAACAGTTCCAGGAAAAGGAGGGCCGGCGACCTAGAATTCTTGTAACCAAAATGGGACAGGATGGCCATGACCGTGGCATCAAGGTGATTGCCACCGGATTCGCCGACCTTGGTTTTGATGTGGACATCAGCCCCATGTTTCAAACCCCCGAAGAGGTAGCCAAAATGGCGTTGGAAAACGATGTTCATGTGGTCGGTGTATCCAGCCAGGTAGCAGGCCACAAAACCCTGGTACCTCAATTGCTTGAAGCCTTGAAAGCCGAAGGCGGTGAAGAAATATTGGTGGTGGTGGGGGGCATTATACCGCCGGCAGACTATAAATTTTTATATGATGCCGGTGCTGCCGGGATATTCGGACCTGGGACGCCGGTAACGGGATCTGCAAATCAAGTACTGGATGTATTGGAGAAGGCTTAGTGCTCTGATTCGTAAATACAGTAACATATGTAATTCGATCAATTCAATCCAATTGCTCACTCAGCACAAAGTCCTGAGTGAGCTAAATCCTGATTTAAAATACGAACTTCCCTTCCACATATTACCCGCACTATCGAGAAATGTATCATCACAGCGCCGATTGCCGCCGAAGAGCAACTTTTTTTCTTGACAAAGATTCACCGATCTAGCAATTTAAAAGTTTATTTTAGCAATCTTATAAATTTATTGATTGGTCGCCGGGTCCGTTCAGTGAGATACGCGGTTGTCCCTCCCAGTCATTCGGATCTGGTATACGGCGAACGACTGGGGAGGACTTTCACCGCAACCGTTCAGATGAATGCATACAAGAAATAACCCTAAACGGTGAACTTTGAACCTCTGGCCGTTTACAAAGAAAGGAATTGGATAATGGGAATCGTGGAAGATAAAATCCGTGATCTGAAAGCCCGACAGGCAAAAGTGCTCGAAATGGGCGGAGAAAAGGCTGTCGCCGCCCAGCGCGAAAAGGGTAAGCTAACCGCCCGCGAGCGTCTGGATTTATTGTTCGATAAAGGTACATTCCGCGAAATCGACATGTTTGTCAGCCACCGCTGTGTCAATTTCGAAATGGAAAAAAAGGACATACCGGCAGACGGTGTGGTGACCGGCCATGGTTTGGTGGATGGACGAACGGTGTTTGCCTTTGCCCAGGATTTTACCGCCCGCGCCGGTAGTCTCGGTGAGATGCATTCGAAAAAGATCTGCAAGGTCATGGATCTGGCCTTAAAGGCCGGGGTGCCTTTTGTGGGAATCAATGATTCCGGCGGCGCCAGGATTCAGGAAGGCGTGGATGCGTTGTCCGGATACGGTCAGATCTTTTTTCGCAATTCGGCCGCTTCCGGCGTCATCCCGCAGATTTCCGCCATCATGGGTCCCACGGCCGGCGGCGCCGTCTATTCACCGGCGATGACCGACTGGGTGTTCATGGTTAAAAATACCAGTTACATGTTTATTACAGGACCCGAAGTGATCAAATCCGTTACCGGCGAGGAAATTTCCTTTGAAGCGTTGGGTGGGGCCAAAACGCACAATGAAAAGAGCGGTGTGGCTCATTTTGCCTGCGAAAGCGATCAGGATGCCATCGACCGAATAAGACGGCTTCTTTCCTATCTGCCTGCCAACAATATGGAAGATCCACCCTATATGGCAACCGGCGACGATCCAAAGCGTGCGGATAAATCGCTGAATTCAATTATCCCTGATAATCCCAATCAATCCTACGATATGAAAGATGTCATTCGCAGTATCGTCGATAACGGTGAATTTTTTGAGCCCCATCAATATTTCGCCTGCAATATCATCGTCTGTCTTGCCAGATTAAACGGCAGAGCCATCGGCATTATTGCAAACCAACCCAAGGTGCTGGCCGGATGTCTCGACATTAACGCCTCGGACAAGGCCACACGTTTTATCCGGTTCTGTGATTCATTTAATATCCCCTTGTTGACGATTGCCGATGTTCCCGGATACCTGCCCGGCAGTCAGCAGGAATGGGGCGGGATTATCCGGCACGGAGCCAAGCTTCTCTGGTGTTATTCTGAAGCGACGGTGCCGAAACTGCTGCTTGTGCCCCGCAAAGATTATGGCGGCTCCTATCTGGCCATGTGTTCAAGTGATCTGGGCAACGACATGGCGTTTGCCTGGCCGACAGCTGAAATTGCAGTCATGGGAGCGGCCGGGGCAGCGAACATCATACATCGCAAAGAGATTAAAGAAGCACAGGATCCGGTAGCCAAACGTCAGGAGAAAATCGACGAATACAATCATCTGTTTTCCAATCCTTACGTTGCAGCCAGCAGGGGCTATATTGATGCTGTCATCGAGCCAAGTGAGACCCGACCCCGTCTGATCGATGCGCTCGAGGCCATTTGCGGCAAGCGTGAGACCAGACCTCCGAAAAAGCATGGTAATATCCCCATGTAAAAGGTTTGCCGGTTCGCCGGTTGAGCCCGTTTGGCCCGTTACGATAATTGGATTTCGGAAGTTGTTTTCCGGCTAACCGGCTAACCGGCTAACCGGCTTAACCTGATAGAAAGGGTAATCATATGAAAGACAACAAGAAGCTCACCGCCGCAATCGCTGCCGTGACGCATTATATGCGGATGGAAGAAGAAGCCGTCCTGATGCAGCAGGCGGCCATTGGCGGTATGCCGCAGGCGCCATCTGTTTCAGCTCCGGCAACGGCTTTCTCGCCCTGGAGCATGAATGGAAGACAAACCCAGATGCAGATGCGCAATCTGATGCAAATGAGAACATTTAGATAATTGAAATTGACAATTTGAGGATTCAGGTGCTGATGGTCGATTTTAATATTCAATTTTAAAAAATAGAGGAGAATCCTAAAATGAGTGATGACAATGCAGTCAAAATGACTACCATGAATTACGACAAGGATAGACCGGCGGCGGAAAATCCTGTCAAAATCGAGGACCTGAGTCTGCGCGACGGCCACCAGTCTCTTTTTGCTACCCGCGGCAGAACCGAAGACATGATTCCGGTGGCTGAAATGATGGACGAAGTCGGTTTCTGGGCCATGGAAGTCTGGGGTGGTGCCACGTTTGATACCATGCACCGGTTTTTAAATGAAGACCCCTGGGAACGCATTCGGACGCTGAAGCGCTATATTAAGAAAACACCGTTTTCGATGTTGCTGAGAGCACAAAACCTGGTGGGTTATCGTAACTATGCCGATGATGTGGCCCGGGCTTTTGTCGATCGAACGGCCGCCAATGGTATGGATGTGTTCAGAACCTTTGATGCCTTGAATGATTATCGGAACTTTGAAACAGTGGTTCCGGTAATCAAGGAGTGCGGCAAGCACTTCCAGGGGTGTATCTGCTATACCTTGACCGAACCGCGGTTGGGCGGCGAGGTTTACAATATTGATTATTATGTGAACAAAGCCAAAGATCTCGAGGCCATGGGCGCAGACAGCATCTGTCTCAAAGACATGGCGGGACTCATCGCACCCTATGATGCCTATGCGGTTATCAAAGCCATGAAAGGCGCGGTCAAACCGCCGATTCATCTGCACAGTCATTTTACATCGGGAATGTCTTCCATGACCCATCTCAAAGCCATTGAAGCGGGGGTCGATATCATCGACACCGTCATGGCGCCTTACGGTTTTCGCACGTCTCATGCGGCGATTGAACCACTGGTCATGACGCTGCTGGGCACCGACAGGGACACCGGATTTGATATCAGACAACTGGCAGCCATCAATGAAATTCTGGAAAAAGAAATTTTGCCGAAATACAGGCATCTGCTGGACGACACCAAGTCGGCGATCACGGACATAAACGTCCTGCTGCATCAGACCCCGGGCGGGATGCTGTCCAACCTGGTCAACCAGTTAAGGGAGATGGACGCCCTTGATAAGATAGACGAGGTCTATGCCGAACTGCCGCGGGTGCGCAAGGATTTGGGGCAGATTCCCCTGGTAACGCCTACCAGCCAGATTGTGGGGATCCAGACCGTCAATAATGTTCTGTTTGATGATGAAAATGAGCGCTACAAAATGATTACCGGCCAGGTCAAAGACCTTTGTTACGGCCTTTACGGCAAAACCGCCGTTCCCATAAACCCGGAAGTCCAGAAGAAAGCCCTGAAAGGCTATGACCGTGGCGAGGAGCCGATTAGCTGTCGCCCGGCCGAGGTCCTGGAGCCCGAACTGGAAAAAGCCAAGAAAGATACGGAAGGGCTTGCCGTTGACCTGGATGATGTGTTGATTTATGCGCTTTATCCGGTGACCGGGAAAAAGTTTTTAAAATGGAAATACGGCAAGGAGCAGCCGCCGAAAGAGGTCCAGCCCAGGACACTGGAGGATGCAAAAGCCGAACAGGAACTCCTTAAAAAGGCCAAGGCCGGAAAATTGGTTGAAATACCGGAAAAAGCGGCGCCGGCCAAGGGTGAAAATTTCCGGACCTTCAATGTGTTCGTGGATGATGAATATTTTGAGGTCGGGGTCGATCCAGGTGAAGGCGCTCCGGTCATAAACTATGTTCAGCCCACGCCGGGTGCGGCAGTGGCGGCCTATGCACCGGCTGCTCCTGCTCCCGCTCCGGCCGTGGCAAAACCGGCCCCGGCGCCCAAAGCCGACGAGCCCAAAGCTGCTCCTGCTCCGGCAGCCGCTGTTGAAGGGACTTCCTTGTTTGCTCCGATGCCAGGTATGATCATCAGTTTTGAGAAAAAGGTCGGTGATGAAATCAATGAAGGCGAAACAATCGTCATCCTGGAAGCCATGAAAATGGAAAATGCGTTGCCGGCTCCAGCCGGCGGCACCATCAAAGCCATCAATTACAGCAGTGGAGATTCTGTTGCCAAGGGTGATGTGCTCTGCGTGATAGGATAAGGGCAGAGGACAGAGGTCAGAAGACAGAAGGGTTTAGAGGTTAGGAAGCTGGGAAGCTGGGAAGGTGAAAGCCATATAGGCTCAAAGCTGAAAGCTCAAAGGGAAGCTTGCGGCTATTGGAGGAGCGCTTCGTTTGAGGTTGGAGGCAAAATAGGGATAACTTCCATTTTTCCTTAATCAACTAATTAACCAATCAACCCGGCCAGATTGAACCATGATACCGATTTGAACGCACCCAACGAACTAAACGATCAAAACGAACGAAACGGTCCCCAATGAAAATTCACGAATATCAGGCCAAGGAGTTATTTAAAAAATACAGTGTTCCCATACCGGAAGGCCGTGTGGCAATTAGTCCCGATGAAGCCGCCGGGATCGCCAAAACCCTGGGAGGATATCCGGTAGTCGTCAAAGCCCAGGTCCACGCCGGCGGGCGGGGAAAGGGTGGAGGCGTAAAACTGGCCCAATCCGAACCGGAGGTGCGAAACGTTGCCGGTCAGATTATCGGCATGGATTTGATCACCCATCAGACCGGGCCCCGGGGAAGGCGGGTCAAGAAGGTCCTGGTGGAGCAGGGATTGAACATTGAAAAAGAGCTCTACCTGAGCATCGTTCCGGATCGAGCCATCGCCAAGATAGTGGTAATGGCCAGTGAATCCGGTGGAATGGACATTGAGGAAGTGGCGGCCAAAACTCCGGAAAAGATGATTCGGGTTGCCATCAATCCCCTCCAGGGAATACAGGCCTATCACTGCCGGGAGGTCGCCTTCGGCCTTAATTTGGCGCCGGCTGTATTAAAACCGTTTGTTGCGATGCTGAAAAATCTTTACCGGCTGTTTGTTGACAACGACTGCTCCTTGGTTGAGATTAATCCTCTGGTCATTACGGCGGAAGACACCGTTATTGCGCTGGATGCCAAGATCAATTTTGATGACAATGCCATGTTTCGCCACCGGGACATCGCTGAATACCGCGATCTGGACGAGGAAGATCCCCTGGAGGTGGAAGCAGCCAAATATAATCTCAACTATATTAATCTGGACGGTAATGTGGGTAATATGGTCAACGGCGCAGGTCTGGCAATGGCCACCATGGACCTCATCAAGTTTGCCGGGGCGGAGCCGGCCAATTTTCTAGATGTGGGCGGCGGTGCCAGCGCCGAGATGGTTGAAAACGGTTTTAGAATCATTCTGAGCGACCCGAACGTGAAGGGCATTTTAATTAACATTTTTGGCGGCATACTGCGATGCGATGTGCTGGCCGAAGGCGTTGTGAAGGCGGCCCAAAAAACCAACATCAACGTTCCGGTGGTAGTTCGGATGGAAGGAACCAATATTGAAGAGGGTCGTCGAATTCTATCCGAGTCGGGTCTTAAATTGACCACGGCGACCGACTTAAAGGATGCGGCGCAAAAAGTT
>CAMYLH010000019.1 GCA_947259065.1 uncultured Desulfobacterales bacterium | reverse complement strand
GTTTAACCGTGAAAGCTAATTCTAAACGCTGGATTTGTCAAGAAATTTTTTACCTGCCTGCCGAGTTGCAACATCAGAACAGGATCAGTTTCATGAACCCAGAAAGCCAAGAGAAACATGAAGTGCGATTACTTTGATTGCGCCACCGATAAGGCTTCATTAAAATCTAATGTTCCGCTGTATAACGCTTTACCCGTTATGACCCCTATGACACCGGATGCTTCCAGGGGCAGAAGATTTTGAATGTCTTTGATGGTAGCGACACCACCGGAGGCTATAACAGGGATACTGATTGCCTCTGCGAGTCGCTGAGTCTCCTCTAGGTTAGGCCCCGTTTGCATCCCATCCCGGTAAATATCGGTAAAGTTAATAGCGGCAACACCGCAATCTTGAAACCGTTTGGCCAGATCAACAGCCTCGGTATGTGTTGTTTCGGTCCAGCCTTCGATGGCAACCCGCCCGTTACGGGCATCAATACCAACTATGATTTGACTGGGAAAATCCCGCGCGGCCTTCTCTACCAATTGCGGATTATTTATCGCTTCAGTTCCAATAATCACCCGATCTACACCCATATCGAGAAACATCCGGATTGTTCGTTCAGTGCGAATACCGCCACCAAGTTGAATCGGAGTATGGACGGTTTTGATTATGTTTTTAATGGCGTCAATATTTTGTGGACTTTTTTCAAAAGCGCCGTTCAGATCAATTACATGAATTAATTCAGCTCCCGCCATGGCCCACTTTTGAGCCATGGCGACTGGATCATTGGAGAACACTGTTTCATCTTCCATACGTCCCTGAACAAGCCTTACACACTTTCCATTCTTAATGTCAACTGCGGGTATAATGAGCATTTTTTAAAGAAATATTTTATTCGAATTTGTCACATTATCAGAGCAAATTATTCTATTTGAATTTTAAAAGGCTGTATTTTAAAAAAATATGATTAGTAACGTAACATTTTATGTTCACAGAACCCCCTTTGATGATCGAACCCCGGCAATCCTTTCGTCGAGGGCTGAAGCCTGATCCAAAGCTCGGCCGAATGCCTTGAAGATTGATTCAATCACATGGTGTTCATTTTCTCCGTAAGAGACATTGATATGTAAATTCATGCCTGCTCGGTTCGCGAGTGCTCTAAAAAATTCCTTGACCAAAGAAGGGCTAAGTCCAATCTCTGATATCGCCGGTTCCGGCGCATGGTAAACCAAAAAGGGTCGATTGGACAAATCAACGGTGACCGCAGCCAGAGCATCATCCATGGGGGTAACGGCATGACCGTAACGTCTTATTCCCTTGCGCTCGCCGATAGCTTCCGCTACGGCCTGTCCAAGCACCAGTCCAACATCTTCCACCGTATGATGAAAATCAACCTCTAGGTCTCCTTTGGCATACAAAATAAGATCAAAGAAACCATGTACGGTAAACAGGGTGAGCATGTGGTCAAAAAAAGGAATCCCACTGGATATCTCCGTTTTCCCCTGTCCGTCCAACTTTAATGAAACCCTTATTTGAGTCTCTTTTGTTTCTCTTTCGATGTCGGCTGTCCTTTTCATACTGAATATCTGGTATCCTTCTTGAAGGGAATTAGTTTGGAACCGGGCCCTCCTGGATTGGCAAACTCTTCCAAACATACAAAATATAAATCATATTCAGCAATAATCAATGAGATTTGATAAACTTCCGAAGTCCTCAGAGGTTCTCCTTCAAGACATAGCAGCATAAAAAATGGGTGGTCCACCAAGCGATGAACCACCCGTGAAAGGAGGTCAGAATGAAGCACTATCACGTACTTACTCTGAGATGGCCCGGTGAGAATGAGCCAACATTCATAAAGAGCCAAAATGGCTTGAAATGGTTACAAATGGTCCAGGATTAAATACAATTGCCGGCTGAGCTTATATAATAATTTTAGGTGGATGAGTGGAGATGAGGGGGATCGAACCCCTGACCTCGGCGTTGCGAACGCCGCGCTCTCCCATCTGAGCTACATCCCCATATGTAAAAGAAGTTAGTTATCAAATCAACAAAACAAGGTCAATTGAAAAATACATTGAATATTCTCACTGGAATTTTCAAATTTCGGTTTTATCTTGAATGCTAAGCGATTATGCCAACAACCCCATCAGGAGAAACTCGATGAAACACACCATCACCTTAAATGATGCCTATAAACAGTTTACTCTGGATCAGGATAAAATACTGCCACCGGAAGAAACGGTGAAGCGGTTCAAAGCCAAATTAAAAAATATTGATCTTGATATTTTAAAAAATACGATTCGCATCGATAATGGCCGCTTGAACATCCCGATTTATTTCAGCACCTGTGGTAATGACGCCGCTGCTGTCATCGGTACAAAAAAACAGATGGGCAAAGGCGGTACTCCCTCCCAGGCGGAAGCCAGTGCCGTGATGGAACTTGCTGAGCGATTCAGCTTCTTTAGTTTTGCGACGAATCCGGATAACTTTTTCATCGATAAATATACCAATGTCAAAGATGATGCCATCGCTTTTGAAATGATCGCCAAATCCGTCCACGATGAATCAGGTGATTTGATGCGTTCCCGAAAAATATTTGAAAATCTAGCCTTAAAATGGACCCGTGGCTACAATCTCACCCAGGAAAAGGAATTTCTCATTCCTTTTGACTGGTTTTATTCCATCAATGAGTTCAACGGGCCATCGGCCGGAAATTGCGTCGAGGAAGCACTGATCCAGGGCATTTGCGAAATCGTTGAGCGCCACACCTCATCCATCATCAGCCAAAATAAATTGAAAGTCCCTGCAATTCGGCCGCAATCGGTCACCGATCCGCTGGTAGTGGAAATGCTGGAAAAATACAAAAATGCAGGAGTAAACCTCTATTTATCCGATTTTTCCCTGGATACCGGCATACCCACGGTGGGTGTCCTGGCACATGATCCGGCCACTTTCCCACATTTGAGCGAAATAGTCTGGACCGCGGGAACCACCCCGGATCCACAAAAAGCCCTGAGCCGAGCCTTAACCGAAGTCGCTCAACTGGCCGGAGATTTTAACACCGGCTCCAATTATGTCGCCAGCGGTCTGCCGAAATTTGATACCATCGAAGAAGCCGATTTCGTGGTAAATCCCGGAAAAGAATTAGATATCGAAAAGTTACCTTATCTTGCGGACAATAATTTGAAAACTGAAATTTTCAACTGCATTTCCGCTTTGGCAAATATTGACATGGAGGTGCTGGCAATAAACACCATGCATTCTCAACTCGGGATACCGGCCTTTTATACCATTATCCCCGGCGCTCATTTCAGGGAAAGATCACTGGGAACCAGTGTTGCCATGTTTTCGGCCAAACATATTTTTGAAAACAGACCTGCTGCCGAAGCCATCTTAGAACTGGAGGCCATGAATAAAATGCTGCCGGACAAGTATTATGTTCACTTTTACCTGGGCGCCTGCAACCTGGCAATCAATGAACCGAAAACTGCCCTTGCCTGTTTACAACGGTCGTTGACACTTAATCCCACCAAACAGGACATTCCAAGCATATATTCCTATTTGGGGGTTGCCTTGAAAGAAATGGGAGAATACCGCCAGGCCCTTAAAAATCTTCAGGAAGGAGAAAAGCTGGATAACCAAAGGACGGATATTTACAATTTGATGGGGTTTTGTCATTTTAAATTAAAAGAGCACGAAAGGGCCATTGAAGATTTTAAAAAGGTGATAGCACTCGATCCTTCTTCTGGCATTGATTATGCAAACATCGCCGCCAACTACCGTCAAATGGGTCAAAAGCAAAAGGCCATCCGTTACTACCAAATGGCCCTGACTTTGGATGACACCATCCAATTTGCCAAGGAACACTTACAGGAGCTGATGGGATAGGCGGAGCCTAGGATGCTTCCTCAATTTCATTTCGAATCCGATCGAGTTTCTCATTCAGTTGCCGCTTGATCTGATCCATTTCATTGAGAATTTTTACGGCCATGGCCTTATCGTTTTGATTGGCTCCGATACGCTCCATAGTTGCCGCAAGATCGGAGAAATGGGCCTGAAAGCGATCCAAGACCGTCTGGGCACAGCCGTCGGAAGTCGCTTGCGCCAATTTGAAAAGATATCTGAATTTCAAATTCTCCCGGTAATCTTTGAGATGGAAGGCCACCGACTTTCCGGTTTCTCGTTTCATCCGCCGGGTCGCGTCCTTTAATGCCCGGATGGTTTGCTCACCTTCCCGATTGGCTGATTTTCTGAACAATTTCGTGACATTTCCCATGACCCGGTATAGTCCCAATCGCATGATGGCCTCGGTTTTTATTTTAGTCGAATAATGCATGGCGGTAACCAGCGGAGGGGCGCTGACACGGCCGGATCTTATGACGATATTCATCTTCGGTGGCATATTGCCCGAAGGATGAATCCCGTCGGCAAACAGATTTCTGCGACCCAGCATTCCATTAAATTCGTCATATGCATCCTCGATCATGGTGTCAAATGGAACGATTAGAGCTGCAAAATATTCCCGAATGCGGTTTTCCTTGGCCTGCAAAAATCGAATAACTTCAGGATTAATCGTCTCTGTTATATATTTATCGATCGCTTGTTTGAATTCCTGGAATACAAGGTATAGGGTTTGGGAAAAATCTGCCCGCTTTAGGCTTTCTTGATATTTTTCCGGTGAAAACGTGTATGCGTCAATAAAACTCTCAATATCGCCGCCAATATTGCCGGCTGGCCCATCAAAAAAATGGTGCGTATCGCGTTGAAGCTCTTTTTTTATTTCCGACATGGCGCCGCTTAGCGTTTTTTTAATCGCAGACTTTATCTGGTGGAGTTTCTGCTGATGACCTCTAATTTTTTTCAGAGCGCTGGTCATACTTTCTGCATCCCGGGCAAGTACATCTCGATTGAGATCGATCCAATCGGCAATGCCTGATAAAATCACTCTCAGGCGCTCAATATGATTTTTCAGCAACAGGGTGTAACGTTTGCGAGCCAAACGGTCATAAAAAAAAGATTCAAACAGGACGGTTTCACGGTTTGATAATTCTGCAAATTCTCCATCGCCGGTCCATTGTTCAAATCTTAGTCGGTCCTTATCTGAAAGGCCTTTTTGGTGGGTGCCAAATAAATTGTAAAGAGCGGAAAAGGTATAAACATCCGGATCCGGCTTTAGCATGGCAAGCTCCTCACGAACTCGATTGACGAGGGATTTAAGACCATCGATGGATTCATGTTCACTAAAATCAAAATTAATAACAAACACGATGTTTTCCAGGATTCCCATGTTCTTGATCATCGATAAAAATCGGATGTCGGCCTCTCGCAATCCTGTGCGACTGCTCACCACGTAAATAATCTGATGGGTTAGCAGCAGATAATCCTGGATCATGGCAAGATGCAGCGGGTTGGATGAATCGCTGCCCTGGCAGTCCGCAATTTCTATGTTGCTTTCCACATTGCCGGAACTGATTTCAAGCAAAACATCCTTGAGATATACCGCCAGTGTCTCATTTCCCACAAAAGCTTTATGATCGGTAAATCGATCACCCTCGTATAGTCTTACCGCATTTTCCATGGTCACAAGGCTGTTTACCGTGTCGTATCCTTTGAGATATGAACTCAACACAACACTGTTGATGTTGCGGCTATACTGAGTGATTAATTGATCGGCACTTAGCTCGCTGAGCGCCCGCTTTAATTCATCTCTTTCTTTTTCCTGCCTGATATCAATCGTTTCATTTTCGGAACGCCAGCTCAAAGAAGGAAATAACACCAATGCCTGTTCCATTTCAGCGTTGACTTCATCCCATGATTTAAAAAACAGTTTTGCTCGAAGATGCTCACCCCTGCGCACCCGGGTAACGATGGAGGTGATAACACCGGCACCTCTTTTAACGTATTCCCCTTTAAAGATCGAATTTAAAAATGTACTTTTGCCGGACTTAATCGGTCCGACAATCGCCACTCGGATCGTTTCTTCTGCAAGTTGCCGGGGGAGGTGTTCACAAGTTTTCTCCCATTCGCCGAAACTGTAATCCTCCATACCGGGAATCGATTTGGCGGTTGAAAACAATAAGGAAACATCGCGATTGATGTTCAGAATTTCATTTTTCAGGGTGCTGAAGGTATCCATATCGTATGACCCGATACTAAATTATATCGATTTGGTGGTAAGCAATAGATTATGCCATCCACAATTTATAATTGGTGCTCCCCGCGGCCGCTGGATACGGTTGAGTTCATTCCGCTTGGGAATCAGATCAATGCCTTGTAAAAGCTGAGGTTTCATGTTATAGAAAGCAGAACTGATTGAAGAAACCAATTTGGAAGGAAAATAGAGATTTATGTCCGAAAAAAATCCTGAGTGCCCACTATATAATCCATTGAATTGCAAAGAGTACTATAATCCAAAACTTTGCGCCTTTGTCAGAAAAGATAAAATCTGCCTCAAAAAAAAGAAACCTAAAGCCAAAGCTAAAGCTAAAGGATAGTTTAAAGAATCAATCTGTTATGCATGACCTGCGATATTCGACAGTAGGGTCGGATCAATTCCCATTTTTTTTACCGCTTCCTCCCAACGTGCTTCAATCGGCATATCGAAAATATTTTCCTCGAAAATCGGATAATTCAACCAGGCATTCTCTTTTATTTCAGACTCCAATTGTCCAGGTCCCCAACCGGCGCAACCCAGCGTGATGATAAAGGCCCGGGGTCCTCTGCCCATAGCGATAGCATCCAGAATATCTCTTGTATTACTCATGGCCAACAATGGTGTAATCATCAGACTGGCTTCCCAGGTAAAGGGGGGGCCGTGCAGCACAAAGATTTCACCGACATGAACCGGTCCCCCCAGATGAATAGGTATGGAGTGGACAGCGGGTGTATGTTTAATGGTCAATTCTTCAAATATATCCTTTGCGGTCAACAGATGATGGACGCGGTTAATAACGATACCCAAAGCGCCCCTTTCGTTATGCTCACAAATACAGGTAACGGTCTGATGAAAATTAGGATCAACCAGACTAGGCATCGCTAAAAGAAATTGCCCTTTCAGGGTAGCAGAATGAATCGTTACCATGGTATCCTCCAATAAACAGATTTTACCCGCAAAGGCGAGTGGTTGCTAAACCCTAATTTTATCGGCACCTTTTGTCAAGGATACATCGTGGATTTTTTAAAGCAGGCAGGATTCGGGCAGGCTGATTTTGGCTCGACTTAGTTTGCCACGGCAGCCACGGCTGCTTTCTCCATTCGACGGTCCAATAGCTCAAATACTTTCATCTGACCGACTTCTTTGCTGATATTCTCGGTCATTTCAACCTCGGCGACACCCAGACGAGTTTGCACCGCACGGAGGGTATGTTCGCTGATCAAAATTCCATTGGGAATAGATTTTGTCAGATTCTGCAGCCTGAACACCGTATTAACCGGATCACCGATGACAGTATAGTCCATTTTCTTCTCGAAGCCGATATTGCCCACGACAACTTCACCGGTGTGAATACTGATCCCCATGGTGACGGAAACGCCCAGTTTCCCTTTCAGGTATTTATTGACGACCGGAAGTGAGTGCTTCATTTCAAATGCGGCCGCTACGGCATTATCCGCATCCTTGGTGCTGGCAACGGGAGCGCCAAACAGTGCCAGAAACCCGTCACCCAGGTATTTATCAACAATTCCATGGTGCTTGAACACGATACCGCCCATGGCTGAGAAAAAGCTGTTAAGCAGCGAGACGGTTTTCTGGGAACCAATCTGCATGGCTGTTTGCGAAAAGCCCCTGATGTCGATGTTCAACAAAGTGATGGTTCTGATTTCTTCAATGATCGGCTTTCCGTTGACGGAGCCATGGATGATCTTATCCAAAACCTCTTTGGGGACAAATTTTTGAAACATCTGACGGACGTCCCGTTCATGTTCAGCCATTGAAACGGTTTCCTTGTATAATCGCGCATTTTCCAGCGCAATACAGACCGAAGTTGCAATGGCCTGGAGTAAATCCTTATCATCGATGCTGAATTCACCATTAATCTTGTTCAGCACCTCGATGACACCGATTACCCGGCCCTGGGATATCATCGGCACACAAAGTGCGGAAGTTGTTGTAAAACCCGATACACCGTCGATCACCGGGAAGAAGTGGGATGATTTTTCAGTATCGTTGACCACAATAGCCTCACCTCTGGCGGCAACATAACCGGCGATACCCTGGCCCAGTTTCAAACGGAACTTTTTCATGGACTTGATTTTAATGTTAAAAGCGACGGCTATTTCAAGCTCATTGTTCTCTAGAAACAAAAGAGAACCGGCCTCCACATTCATGACTTCGCGGATCATGTCCATCGTATATTTTAAAACTTTACTGATATCGAAAGTCGATGAGGCCAAAGCACTTCCGATCTGGCGTATCGTGTCCAGCTCCTGATTTCGCCTCACAACGGCCGCAGATAGCCGGTTGCGCTCGAGAACCAGTGAAAGCCCGTTGGCGATCCATTTTAAAAGTTCCTGGACCTCAGTGAACAAACCGCTCTTTTTCGACGCCAATGCCAGTATGCCGGTGATATTGCCGTCCATTTTCAGGGGAGCCAGCAGACACGATTTACATTCGTGCTCCTGAAAAATGATTTGATCCAGTGAAGTCGTCAAGTCACCGCTATCCTCAACGATCAGAGGCATTTCCTGTTTGAAGACTTTTTCAATCATCGAGTCCTGATAGGAATAGGAAGCGTCAATAGCAATGTTCGATGGACCGTTACTGAGAAAGTCGGAAATCTTCAAGTAACCCGGCTTGCTAGCATGCTTGGTCATTATAAGGGCAAGATCATAGGCAGCCACAGTGTGGATCTCAGTCAGGATGGCGTGAATAAGCTCACTGTCCCTGAAACTGGAGTTGAAAAGCTTGAAGATCTTTTCTATAAACCGATGATAAACCGTCCCCTGCTCGTTTTCCTTCATAAGGCGCAGGTTCTCGTAAGTAAACGCCGCATTACTTAGAAGAGGTAATAAGACATCAATATCGCTGTGGGTGTAGATTCTGTTATTATTTCTGGATGAAATGGTGACCACACCGATGATCTCCTTGCTGGTCTTAATCGGCATGCACACAAAAGACTTCGACCCGTAATGCGCTACGTTTGTCCGCCCAAAACGCTTGTCTTTTTCAATATCCTCGACCACCAGCGCAGATTTATTAATGACTGCGTATTTGGCAATGCTGGTATCAAAATCAATTCGGTCGCCGGACTTGACAAATTTGCCCATGCCTACGGTGGCTTTCACCACAAAGGATTTGGTCCCGCCTTTTTCAAGGGTCAAAATAGAGCCGAGATCTGAGTTCGTCAGTAGCAATGCGCGCTCCAGAGTAACATAAAGGATCTCCTCCGGATCGAAGGTTACATAACATAACTCGGAAAGCTCCTTTAATATAGAAATTTCGGACGCTTTTTTCTCAAGCTGCTTGAATGTATTGCTGAATTGCCTTTCAATGGAGGTAAAGGAATTGACAATAGCGTGCAACTCATCAGCGTCGGATGGCGCCTCGCTATCCGAGAACTCGGCGATGTAGTTTGATGACATTGTCTCTGATATATTGGCAATTTTATCGAAGAGATTTTTCAGTATATTAAAGGCAATAAATGAGAAAATCAGAATGCCGAGAAAGAAAAATGGCAGGTATTCATCATTCAGCATGTCATACTTGATGCTGAAAAATATAAAACCGACGATGGGGAATAAAAAAAAGAGTCCAAAAATCAGATTTAGCTTATAATATAAACTGCGATCTTTCCTAAATCGCTTCTCTAACCACTTATTTAATTGCATGGGGCTTTCCTTTTGGAGTAGATACGACACACCACCCAATTCTTTAGGCTTGTGAGCGCGTATTACTTAATTTATATACTAAAAACCGACTATCTTCAAGAAAATAGCGCTCCAACAGCAAGCGAATGGATCGATTCGGAATTAATTTTTACTTTATCTTGACATTGTCGGTTGTCATGCCATTATGATCGGGTCAATTTTCCTAAGATAAAAAGCGCAGTCAGCCACAACTTCAAACATAAATCAAACCACAGGTGCATAATCATGGCCACCTCACATATTCATAAAATATCCTCGGAGCTTCAGCTAAAAAATTCTCAAGTTGAGGCAGTGGAAGTTTTGATGGAAGATGGTGCAACGATTCCATTCATCGCCCGGTATCGCAAAGAAGCAACCGGCAGTTTGGATGAAGTGATGGTTGCGACCATCCGCGACAGATTGCAGCAACTGAGGGATCTGGACCAACGCAGGGAATCCATCTTAAAATCATTGGAACAACAAGGGCACCTTACCGATGATCTCAAAGAAAGCGTCATAGCAGCGGAAACCCTGGCAATTCTGGAAGATATATATTTACCCTACCGGCCGAAGCGACGAACGAGAGCCTCAATCGCCCGCGAAAGGGGACTCGAGCCCTTGGCTATGCTCATTTTCGAGCAACAAGGTGCAGATCCCCTTACTGCCGCTGCTGATTTTATCGATCCGGATAAAGCTGTTGAATCCATCGAGGATGCGCTTGCGGGCGCCAGGGATATTATTGCCGAGCTGGTCAATGAAGATCAGCAAGCACGCACCAGGCTGCGGCGGCTATATTTTTCAGGAGCGATCATTTACAGCCGCGTGTCTCACGGAAAAGAATCAACCGGTGCAAAGTATCGAGATTATTTTGACTGGCAAGAACCAGCGCTCGCAGCACCGTCCCACCGGATTTTAGCCATGCGTCGTGGTGAAAAGGAAGATATTCTAAATTTATCCATTGGTCCGCCGGAAGTTGAGGCCATTAAAATTCTTGAAGAACTATTTCTAAAAACAGATGGCGAAGATTCAGCCCAGGTAAAACTTGCCGTACACGATAGCTACAAACGGCTGTTGTCCAGATCAATGGAAACCGAAATCAGATTGGCCACCAAAGAAAAGGCAGACATGGAGGCGATCAAGGTGTTTTCAGCCAACTTGCGCGAACTGCTTTTGGCCTCTCCATTGGGTTCCAAACGGATTTTGGGTATTGATCCCGGTTACCGCACCGGCTGTAAAATTGTCTGCTTAGACCGCCAGGGAACAGTCGAACACCATGATACCATATATCCGCATGCGTCAGACAAACAACGCCGGGATGCCGCCCATAAAATTCAAAATTACGTGGCCCGTTATCAAATTGAAGCCATTGCCGTAGGCAATGGAACTGCCGGAAGAGAGACGGAGACCTTCATCAGAGGTCTTGATTTTGATCGGACAGTGAATGTCATTTTGGTAGATGAGAGTGGTGCATCCATATATTCCGCCTCGGAAACGGCTCGCAGAGAATTTTCTCATCTCGATCTCACTGTCCGAGGGGCAATCTCCATCGGCAGAAGACTTATGGATCCGCTCTCTGAACTGGTAAAAATAGATCCGAAATCCATCGGTGTCGGGCAGTACCAACATGATGTCGACCAATCCGATTTGAAACAATCTCTGGATGATATCGTCGTCAGTTGTGTGAACGGCGTCGGTGTAGAGGTGAATCGGGCCAGCCTTGAGCTATTAACATATGTTTCCGGATTAGGTCCTCAACTGGCTAAAAACCTCGTGGCATACCGGGAACAAAATGGACCCTTCGCTTCCCGCGCCCAGTTAAAGAAAGTCCCAAGATTGGGACCCAAAGCTTTCGAACAAGCCGCCGGATTTTTAAGAATTAGGGAAGGTGAAAACCCGTTGGATGCAAGTGCGGTGCATCCCGAAAGTTATCATATTGTATCAAGCATGGCCGACGACATGGGATGCACGGTGTTGGAGCTGATGAAAAATCCGCAATTGAGGGAAAAAACCGATATTCATCGGTATGTCACGGATAAGGTCGGAATTCCGACCTTAAAAGATATCCTCAAGGAACTCGACCGACCCGGCCGTGATCCGCGCCAGGAATTTGAACATTTTGCCTTCGCCGATGATATTGCGAACATATCCGACCTGAAATGCGGCATGAAACTCCCCGGAATTGTAACTAATGTCACTGCTTTCGGGGCTTTTGTCGATATCGGCGTTCATCAGGACGGTCTGGTGCATATTAGCGAGCTATCGGACAAATTTGTGAAAAATCCTGCCGAAGTCGTCAAAGTGCAGCAAAAAGTGGAAGTTTCAGTGGTGCAGGTGGATCTGGAGCGCAACCGGATTTCCTTATCTATGAAGAAAGTTCCCGGCAAATCGCCACAGAAGACAAAAGCGGCGCCAAAATCGAAAAATCAGAAAAAGCCGGACAGAAACATCGGAAGGAAAAACACCCCCTTTAACAATCCGTTTACAGATTTGCTTGGTAACTAGTACAATAAGCCATGCGTGCAGTCCTCCAAAGAGTGAAAGAAAGCTCGGTAAAAGTTGACAATGACATCATCGGCCGGATTGACAAAGGTCTCCTGGTCTTGCTAGGGGTGGCGAAAGGAGACACCCCATCAGATGCCGGCTATCTGGCGAGTAAAATCGTCAATTTAAGAATATTTGAAGATGATGATGCCAAAATGAACCGATCCTTGCTGTCGATCGGCGGTAAAATGCTGGTGGTTTCACAATTTACCCTGGTGGGGGACTGCCGCAAAGGACGTCGGCCTTCGTTTATCGCCGCCGCCAGTCCGCAGAAAGCGGCAGAGCTTTACGAATATTTTGTCCAACAGGTGCGCCGGCTTGGAATAGAAGTTGAAACCGGTCGTTTTCAGGCCAAAATGGAGGTCGCCTTAATTAACGATGGCCCGGTCACCCTCGTTTTGGAAAGCCATTAAAAGCATGCAAGAAATCCCATCCCTGAAGTCATCGCTTCGCTCCTCTGCAATCTTAAATTGGACAGTGGTATGCTCGCTGCTGTTGATTTGGGTCTTGATGTTCATTAAGGTTAGACCGTGTGTTTGTGCCGACAAATCTGAAGAAGTGCTATCGCTCATCGGGCCCAACGACTCCCTGATAGTCGCAGATCCTGAAGGCCGAATTCTAATGTCAAAAAATGAAAATAAGAAATTGGTACCTGCTTCTATTCTTAAACTTCTGACATCGCTGGGTGCGTTTCACTACCTGGGCCCGGATTATCGCTACGCCACTGAATTTTATCTGGACAAACATTCAAATTTGAAAATAAAAGGATTTGGTGATCCCCTCTTAATTTCGGAAATCATCAACGAAATTTCGGGTCGACTGTCCGATCTGATCGGAAGCTCTATCGCCATCAGCGATCTGGTTGTCGATGATTCCCATTTCAACCAGCCACTGACCATTCCCGGCGTCAGTTCATCCTCACAGCCATATGATGCTCCCAATGGTGCGCTGTGTGTCAATTTTAACACCGTATTTTTTAAACGTACCAGATCCGGCTATATCAGCGCCGAAGCCCAGACACCCCTGCTGCCGTATGCGGTAAAAAAGATCAGAGCTCGGAATTTGAATAACGGAAGATTTATTCTGTCCCACCTCGGAAATGAAAACACCATTTACGCCGGTAAACTCTTCCAGTATTTCCTTAAACAGCATGGGATACAATTTAGCGGGACGGTGGCAGCGGGACGGGTGAATGAAACCGAGGATAAACTCATCTATCGATATGTTTCGAAGTTTTCTCTGGAACAAATTATTTCAAAGCTTCTTGAGCATTCTAATAATTTTACCACGAACCAGCTATTCATTACTTCCGGGATCGAGGCCTTGGGTCCGCCCGGCAACCTTGACAAGGGTGTAGCTGCCGCCCTGGATTATTCAGCAAAGGTTTTGCAGGTCAAAAATATGTCAATCGTTGAAGGCTCCGGAATCTCACGGCAAAACAGGGTTTCGGCG
>CAMYLH010000018.1 GCA_947259065.1 uncultured Desulfobacterales bacterium | reverse complement strand
AGGGCCTTTATAATGTAGTCAAATTAAATTTCACATTAAAAAAAAGCGAGTGCCGACAGTCCCGCCGAAACATGCGCCAGCAAATTTTAAACAAACTCGGTTAAGCCTATCCCGGCGAAATCAGCGCTTTTCCCGCTCACGGGGGTAACCAGATGATTGAGTTCATATATCAAACCCTTACAAAATTCGGCTATACCCACCCAATTCATCCAACCCTCACCCATGTGCCCATCGGAATGGTTATGGGGGCCTTTCTCTTTGTCGTGATTGCTTTGATTTTCGGCAAAAAAAATTTGGCACTATCCGCCAGGCACTGTACGGTTCTGGCATTGATTGCCGCCATACCAACCGCACTTTTAGGAATTATGGACTGGCAGCATTTCTATGCGGGAGCGCTCCTGTTTCCGATCAAAATGAAACTTGTTTTGGCCGGTATTTTGGTTATTTTTCTTATTCTTGCCGTTATTTTTGGGTTTTTTGGCGAAACGTTTTCAAAGATCGTGATTTCACTGTACCTGCTGTGTCTGGTGACCGTGATCGGGCTGGGATATTTTGGCGGCGAACTGGTTTACGGCACCAAAGCGCCTGCTGCCGAGGTATCGGAAGGTCCGGCGACCGAAGGCGCCATGATTTTCACAGAACTGCTCCGCCTGCCACCTGACCGACAGTACGGCAACTAAAATCGGTCCGGGGTTAAAGGGTGTATTCAAAGGTGATAAATTTCCGGTAAGCGGCCTTACGGTTTCCGAGGATAACTTCCGCAAGCAGTTACAAACGCCTTTAGGGAAAATGCCGCCTTTCGGGCACCTGCCGCCGGAGCAGGTGGAGGCCTTGATTGCATATCTCAAAACACTTTAAAGGAATAATCATGTATTCAGAGCTAAAGTCACTCCTATGGACTTGGATGATGGTATCCCTTCTCGGTTTGATCGTATCCTGGATCTTGTTTATATCTCCATCGTGGGCCCAAACCACTGTATCCGGCAAGGTCATCACCTCAGACGGGATGGTGGTTTCCAGCGGAGCGGTGGCCCTGGAGAAGGGGGAATTGCACAACAATGCCTTCTTAGCCGGAGGTGCCATCGGTTCGGATGGTACCTTTAAAATTCCACTGCCCTCCGGCGGCCCCTGGGGACTGCATGTATACAGTGAAAAGTATATTTATTTTCCCTTGCAGATCCAAATCAAGGCCGGCGTCGATAATGACATTCCCGTAATTTTACCGGTTGACGGAACCACAACCGATGATCCCAAGATTTCCAATATCCAGTTTAAGAAATTATCGGACCAGGTTTTTCAGATCGCCATGCAGGTGGACGATTCTAACCATAACCTTGGACCGCAGATGCTGGCCGTCGATACCAAACGCTTTAAATCCTACCGGTTGGTGCCAACAGACGGCGATATAAAAGATGTCAAAGCCGATTTTCCAAACGGTGAATACAGTTCGCCCTTTATCCCCGTCGCACTGGATGGAGAAGACTTAAAAGATTGGCTTTTTGTGGTTGCCGATCATCAGTGCAGCAACGGTCCTATTCTAAATGGGCTAGGCCAATCGGTTTTCAAACCGGTGGTGGCGCACTCGGAGACGTTGAGCTGCGAAGTGCCCGGCATCTGGAAATCCAATTTTGATAAAGTCTACCAGTTTTCCCAAACCGCACCGGGCATGTTTGCAGGAGAGCAGTTCGAAGGTAATCTGCACATCGATAAAATGGAGCAAAAAGGCGAGACCTTGACCATCGCTTTTCGTTTGGATGGCAAGGACGGCAGCGCTGAACTCAAATTGCACTGTCAAGAGAATCTAGTCCGTCTCAAGGGCACTTTCAAATTCCCTGATCGATCCGGCGACTGGGTTTTTGCCAAACTTAAAAATGTCAAAGCTGCTTTATCGGGCCAAAAGCTCTTTGCGGCGAACTGCTCCATATGTCATTTTAGCGATAGCAAAGATAATAAGGTGGGACCGGGGTTAATGGGGTTATTCAATAGCGCCAATCTGCCGAACTCCGGCTTGCCTACAACTGATGAGAACGTCAGGGAGCGAATAGTCAACGGTGGAGATAAAATGCCGCCGTTCAGGCATCTTAAAGAAGGGGAGCTTAAGGCCATCGTTGATTATTTAAAAGCATTATGATTAAGCTTAATTCGAAATGCATCCAGACAATATTGCTTCCGGGTGCATTCTTTCTTTTAGCCTCGATAGCTGTTTCAATCCATTCAATGGCGGCAGAGATTCTGCTCTCGCCGCCCGGACTAAGGCTCATTCGAGATCCGTCCCTTGTGATCCCGGCTGATTATAATTACTCGAACCGGTTGATAACGCTTCCGGTTTATCGGGACGCTTCAGGAAACCCGAAAAGCGGCTGGACGGTTAAATTTGTCGATACGCGACGATTTGCGAGTAACCAGAGCGCCTGGATCTTTTTCCGAAATTCAGATTTGCGGCGATCTATATTAAAACAAAGGGAAGGGGACCAAGGCGCTTTCCGCTTCTGGCCTGTCGGGACCACCATTATCATTGAAATCTACAAGGGGAATGCATATCAAAAAGAAAATGATAAATTGATTGAAATCGCGGCCATGTCAAAAATAAAAGCGGATGACGATCCATTTTTTAAAGCATTCCATCCCGTAAACTGGACCTATGCCAGGTTTAATCCGGATGGGAATCACGCCATTACTTCTGCAAAAGTGCGCGAGTGCCATCAATGTCATAGTATTGCCTTTCATTTGACGGGAGATCTGATTTTCACCCAGTTTCCATAGAGCATAACCGTTCAAGGGTTCAATGTTCAGGGTTCCGGGTTCACGCAGTCTCTGCCCAGTTGATCGGTGAACACTGTTAAGCCGCAGCATTTCCGTGTAACGGCATGATGGAAAACAAATGAGAACCATTCGATTTTAGGAAAATGCGATATAGTACCCTTGCCTCCGGCACGGGGAACATATTGCCTTGGAGGGAAGGGCGAACTTTGGAGCCCATAACCTTTGAACCCTGAACCTATGAACGCTTTCATTATCTTGGGATGTACATGCCATTCGTTCGATCAGACGGCAGTAAGATAAAACTTGATCATATCCTGCCATGGCTCCATTTCTCCGGCGCTCTGCTCATCGTTGTTTTGAACGCTCTTTTTTCGGCGATTCAAAGCCCTCTGGGCCAGGAAATTTCAGCCGGCGAAAGCCCGGGCTTTGCTTGGTTCCGGTCCCATATCACCACCTGCATGGGATTTGGCTTGGTTTATCTAATTCTGGTATGCTGGATACAACTTCGGCAGATGCGGCAATCATCATCGGTGGTCAACAAATTGTTGCCATTGCTAGTTTGCCTCGAGTTGCTCGGCGTTATGGGCTTAGGGCGCCCTGATTAACCTGATTTTTATAATCAAGCGCTGAGGTCACAAAAGCCAGCTGCAAATTCGAGGCGCTGTATAATTCTGCTGTATCATTTCGGTGGCGCGATTTCTTTTCTTGACCCTTCCTGGCATCGATTGGCAGATCAAATCGTGCTGGATACAACTTTTGAATCTCTCCTGAGGCATGTTTCCCCCGCGGTATTGTCCGGAACTATCAGTGTTTGGCTTGGAATCGGCATGCTCGTCATTTTGATCGGCTTCAACCGCCTGCTTTATAAGTTAAAGGTGATTCAAGCCTTTAAATGGTTACACTATTTCCTGATATTTTTTTCATTCGTCGCGGTTTTTACCACTTTCCTTTTCCTCACGCTTTTCTATGCAATTTCCTGGCAGATCGATAACCTGCATTTGGAATCCACTGTGTGGCAGCTCATTATTTTTTTTAGTGTGTTGGGCGGAATCTTGTTTTCTAGTGTTTTTTACAGAATTATTCCGCATATACCCCAATCTCAACACAGCAGCCTGATTGGTATCGTTTCGCTGACCTTTGGGGCCGCCATCATTTTCCCGATCACCTGGCTTTTGACATTTCAGCGAAAGACCCAAACATGCTGGGTATTGCTTTTGATTTCCACCCTCAGCGCATGTGCACTCATCTGCTATGGGGTGTTATTCGGTGATCTGTTTAATCCCTGGTTTACGACTTTTTCCTATCTTAAAGGGGCAATATTAAAAATTATATCTGTCGTAGCTGCCGGAACAGCGCTATTACTGACCGAACCGTTTTTTTCGCCGAAGGCCGATGCACCCCCTAATTATCGCCGGCTGGCCGTTACCCTGGCAATTGCAGGAACTCTTGGCTTTTTGCCATTTTATGTCCTTGGAAAATATCCTGAGGTCAAGGTCGTCGTGCTTCAATTCAACGAACTCACGCGGGTGGATACGACATTTGCCAGAGAGTTTGCCGACGCTCTGGGATTTGGTAAATGGGTTCGTCTCGGGCAACGTCCAGCACAAAACAACAGCCCCCATCCATGGCCTCAGCCCTGGAGACTGAGCAAATCCCATCCATCACGTTTGCCTGAAGACTTCAACGTGCTGGTCATTGTCGTGGATGCCTTACGGGGTGATGCTTTTCATTCCGCCGGCTATCATCGTGACCTGACACCTTTTCTGGACCGCTGGGCCGGTGATGAAGCGACATCTTTTCGGCGGGCCTACAGTCAGGGCGGTGGATCTTTTGCCGCTTTTCCTTTTCTGGTGGCCGGCAGAAGCCGTTTTGATCTTTATGGACCGGGTTTATATCAGCAAAATCTTTATTTTAAAATCGCACAGGCCGAAGGCATTGAACATTACATGTTGATGAAGGAATTCGGCCCGCGAGATATCTATCCACCGGATTTCCCGGTGACAGAGCTTGCTGTCCCGCGTGCCGTCAGTGATCGGCGCTCGGCGACGGCAGATGAAGTGTTTACATCCGCTCGCAATGCAATCGGGGCACTGCCTGCAGGTGAACGGTTTCTTTGTTTTTTACATCTGATGGACGTTCACAATGATCTTTGGCAGAAAGAAGACGGGATGGATTTTGGCGGTAGGCCGCGGGATTTATACGACCATAATTTGTCTTATCTTGACCGGGCGACCAGCCGATTTATCAGCTGGCTTAAAGAAGAAGGAATTTATGATCGAACCGTCATTCTATTTACATCCGATCATGGCGAGCAATTCTGGGAACACGGCGCCAGTCTTCACGGGCATACCGTCTACGAAGAAGAAATTCAAATCCCGTTAATCCTGGTTTCTCACGGCATTCGAAAAAGATTTGAAGATGTGCCGGTTATCGCCGCCGACATGGCGCCGACCATTGCTGACCTGGCCGGTTATTCAATCAACCCGCCTTATGATGACCCTCATATGGGTATCTCGCTTGTCCCCCTGATCCTGGGAAAAGAGCGGCAACGGTATCTTGAGAGGGATGTGGCTGGTAGGGCTTCATTCAAACGGCGCTATTTTTTGTATCGCAATTGGGAGTGGAAATTGATTTATTTTGCCGAGTTGGATCTGCTGCAGCTGTTTAATGTGGTAAAAGATCCATTGGAGAAATATAACTTGCTCGCGGAAGAACCGGAGCTAGCCGCCGAACTGGAGCAAGCACTGCTTGAATACCTGAAAATAGTCGAAGGGAAAACCTATCGGTCAACACTTTCCAAACGATAGTAAACCTGAAAATCAGCGATCGCCAGCGAATTCATTCAAGACTATGGAATACATATGCCAATCCAAAAATTTTTACAATAGCCTCAATATTACCTTTAGTGCCTCCTGCCACATAAACCATGCCCTTCGTATTTATTGTGAGTTTCATCTGATCCGCCATCATCAGAATCATTTTATACAAAATATTTTTTGCTTGATAAATTCCTCTATTTATGATTTTCTGCGCTCTTTTTTGCCAACCTAAAAAATCATTAAGGAAAATTTTAGTTATGAAAGCTTCAACTCATGATGGGCGCTTTCATGCCGATGAAATCTTTGCCCTAGCTGTGCTGAATTTGATATTCCCTGATCTTGAAATAGTTCGCAGCCGAGATGAAAAGGTTTATCATAACGCGGACATAATTGTGGACGTGGGTCATGTTTATGATCCTGACAATCTTATTTTCGACCACCATCAGAGGAGTTTCACATTAAAAAGAGAGTCGGGGATCCCTTATGCATCTTTTGGACTTGTGTGGAAACAATACGGTCAATTATTGTGCGGCTCATCTGAAACATCTGAATACATCGATTCTGCAATCGTCCAAGCAATTGATGCCGATGACAACGGAATTGATATTTATGAAACCAAAATCGGTGGGATAGGATTTCATACATTATCAGATATCATTGAGTCTTTTGTCCCCAGACATGTCGATGATGATGTTAATGTGCAAAAAGGATTTGACCGTGCATTAAATTTTGCCACCGCTTACATGAAAAGACAGATTGAATTGGCAAGAGAATTATTTGAAGTTGCATTGCCAATTATTCGCAATGCCATAGAGGTTGCTGAAAATCCTCGAATATTGATATTCAAGAAGTTCGATAAAACATGGTTAAATCTTGTTTCACGTGAGTCTGAAGACGCGCTGTTTGTTATTTTCCCCACCCATAGAAAAACTTGGGCAATCCGATGTGTTCCCAAAAAAGGCAAAAAGTTTGAATATTGTAAATTACTACCTGCAGAATGGGGAGGAAGACAAAAGGATTTCGCCGAAATATCTGACGTTCAAGATGCCCTTTATTGCCATAATGGATGTTTTCTGGCAGAAGCTGATAGCCTCCAAGGCGCGGACAAACTAGCTGTTATTGCTTTGAGTGATTCATTTTAAACCGTTTAAACTTTAATAAACAGATATTTCAGCGGCACCAGAAACATGTAGTATGTGGCCAGGATGGTGCCGCGAATGGTTCCCGTCACTTTGGATTTGCCAATACGCCTGCGGTAATGAATCGGCACGCTTTGAATCCGCAGGCCTTGGCGGGCACCTTTGACCACCATCTCCACCGGCCAGCCATATGTCATTTGTTCCATTTTAAGACTGAATAAAGTTTTAGATTTGATGGCCCGAAACGATCCGATGTCGCTGATATTTGCACCATAAAGCAGCCGCAGTATTAACACGATCAGGCGGTTTCCCAGACGACCGTGGAGCGGCATGGCGCCTTTTTCCAGAATCCCTTTAATACGGCTGCCGATTACCAGATCCGCCCGGTCGTCCATTACAGGTCCGGCAACCATTTCCAGCTGCCGCGGATCATCGCTGCGATCGCCGTCCAAAAAAACAAGCACATCGGCGTCGGCAGCGGCCTGCGCGCCTGCCAGACAGGCAGAGCCGTATCCGGGCCGGGGCTCAAAAACAACTCTGGCCCCGGCTAAAGAGGCCTGTGAGGCGGTATTATCGGTGGAACCGTTGTCAACCACAACAATGTCGTGAATTCGATCCTTGGGGACGGCCCGGACCACTTCACCAATGGCCTGCTCCTCATTGAAGGCCGGTATGACGACGGATAGTTTCATAGAGCACGTTTAAATGGTTTTGATCGAAGTTACTTTTTGGTTGAACTGGCCGCTTTTCAGGCCGGCGGCGGCGCTGACCTCTGCCTTCTGATCGCTGTTCTCTGACCTCTGCCTTTTTTCAACCCGAAACCTTGAACCTTGAACCCCTCAACCGATATCTGAATAACCATCCTGCAGCCAGAAGCGCAAACAGGGGTACGTATTCGACCAGCAAAACCCATGTGGGCATAATTCCCTGTGGCGAATTATATTTTAAATAGGATAGGGTTACAGTGCAGGTAAACATCAGCCAGGCAGGGTTGGGATAAATGACCAGAAATGGTACTATCAAAATAACATACCAGGGGTGAAGCGAAGACGGCATCAAGATCATCAGAAACCCCACTAGGATATATGCATACCGCATGACGTCAATGTCTTCTTTATCTTTTAAAAAAACAACCAGCCCGGCGATCGCCAGAGCAACTATAGACATTAATGACAGCAGGTAGTAATCCAGTCCCGGGATCAGGCGCATCAAAAGATACTTTAAACCTAAATTGAAGCTTTCATAAGGATTTTTTAGATAGACAGGTAAAAATCCCGATATTTTGCCGCCTGCACTCAAAAAAGGCAGATAGAGCAAAATAATAGCGGCCAAAAAGGTAACGATGCCTTTAATCCTGTGTCCGCGGTCTAAAAAGGCCGCAAGTAATACTGCCGGATACAGTTTTATCGCTGCCGACAGGGCCAGCATTATAATTGCCGGTATTTTCTTGTGGATAACGTATAAATACAGCGCTGTTGCCATTAAAAAAACCGTCAGCCCCTCGAGATGGCCGCTATAGGCAATTTCAAATATGACCAGGGGGTTCCAGGCATAGACGATTATCCTAGATGCATTATAACTGTAAGCCCGAAGCAAGGCGGTCAGCACCAGTAAGGTCGCAATGTCAAAAAACACCATGATACCCTTGTATGCAGTGACGTTGTCGCCCACCAGAATATAGAAAATTCGGAAGAAGATCTGGGCTCCGGCCGGATAGAGGGTCGGATAGTCTTTGCGGTTGATGTTCGGGAAAATCTGATCATCCCGCAGGTTTTTCAGCTCATCGGCTTGCGGAGGGTAAAGGAATGGATTAATCCCGTTTTGTTGCACGCGTCCATCCCAGATATAGCGATACATATCTTTAGAAAGCACTGTTGGGTCCGGCGGAATCAGGCAGAACCTGAAAAGAATCGCTAAAAAAATAATTACACCGGTCCACATCCAAGGTGTTTCTTGCCTGGGCATCCAATGTATAACCAGATATACACTGGTCAAATAAAGGACGCTTAGAAGCAGGAACATGATGACATAAAGCGGAATGTCCGATATTCCGGAAAATACCGGAAAGAGATCATAAATTCTGAAATTGATAAAATAGATTACAACAGATAAGCTTCCCAACCCAACGATAGCGGCGATAGCAACTCTGGAGCCAAAGCTGTTTTTACTTTTATGATTGGGTCTAGTCATAGGCCGCTGGGGTTTAGTTTAAATCACCATGGCGTAAACCATTTCGGATTCCATCCATAGCGTTACATTCAAGTCACCTTCTTTGACGATATATCGTCGATCTTTGTCAAAGCGAACGTCCACAATCTTTGATAACTGCATTTATCCTCCAACGCCACTCTTTAGATTTAGATCCGGTTGGCTGACATTTTATTCCATCTTTATTGTAACATTGAAAACCTGGTCCTCTGGGCCAGGTCAGAGGTAGTTGGCTATGCCGTGAAAATGGCCGACAAGAATGCAGAACTCAGAAGACAGAATTCAGAATAAGGTATTCGCCTTCAGCTCAGCCGGAAAATATAAAATGTGTAGGCGCGAAGCAACATCATTCTATTCTGACTCCTGACTTCTGGCTGCTGAATTCTGTGTTTCAACGCCAGCTATCGCTAAAAGCCCTTTCTAAGGGCAAACTAAAGCCTGGTTCTCTATGCCATGATTCTTTACTGCTCAGCCGGACTCAGATAAACAACACCGATACCGACACAATTTCTTTAATAGTATAAAGTCCTATCCCTGAATTGCAATCTTTAAAATGAAATATTCACTTGTATCCCCGGGCAACAGGTGCACTATGGTTTCGCTGATACATCCAGACGGACCTTAATAAAATAAAATGTGATCGAAAATTGATTTTAACTTGACCTAGCGGCATAAAATGTCGTATCGAAAAACATCTAATTGAATTCTATCTCTGTTCTTCACAGTTGAAATTGACGCGGAAACACCATTCTGTCCGAATCTGTGCCCAATCTCATCACCTGTTTCATTTTCGCCTCGATTAGATCCTGTTAGGTAATTGGTTAAGACTGCATCTAAACTGAAATTTCAAAACCATACCAATATTAGATATGGGGCCTGCTATGATAAATAATGCATGCGAAGATAAGGGCGGAACACGTTCAGGAAATGATAGGCGTCAGGACAGATCGTCCATCAACCCAAATCGCAGATCCGGCAAGGACCGCAGATCGGGTTCTGACCGCCGAACAATAGATGGTCAGCGCAGGGCTCTCGAACGAAGAGATTATTTTAGGAAATATTCAGGATCAACCAAGGATTAAATAAGCTGCCGTAATCGAGATTCTGCTGATCTCAATTTATCTTGACCCGTTTTTGTCTGCAAAGCCGGAGCGCAAGGTTGTTTTATATTTCAGACCCAGGCCGGTTGGCGCCTACACCTTAGCCGTCCGGCTAATTCTACCTTCCATTTTTAGACGGTAAACAGCATCCGGCGTTTGCAATTCTTTACCAGTTATCATCTTCTTTATCGCCGGGGTTACCCGGTCATAGATTTTGTATAGGCCTTCCATCAGTTCGACATCAGAAATCTCGTGCCAGTCTTCTTTGTCAGGAAGTTTGATTTCATAGCGAGGCATGGTAACCATAATCCACCTCCTCTTTTGATGTCATTTCAAATAATTCATATTCATACAGAGACACTGCATAATCGATGCCAGCAAAGGTTTAGCACAACTGCATGTCGTATCTTTTCTTAATGGTCTAATTTTAATGGATATTGTACTCATAGCCGTGATCATCGATTGAGACTACAGTCCGGGATCAGAAAGAATCTGCAAACTTAATATACATCAACATGTCAACTTGATTCACAGATCCAAGATGGTTTACTTCCTTCTACAGCCTCAAAACGCATTACCGGAGGGGTTTCTTGTCGTTTAATGGACAAGACCAGTCCCGAGGGATGGCGGGAAACCATGACGTTTCATTCTGAGGGCTTACGACCTGGTAACTTCCAAAAATCCCAATCGATTCGGTCCCCCATTAGGTTTTTATTAAACCCACCGCCGCCCTCGGTGACTCTGCCTCTGTAGCCGAATGCAATCGCAGCGGTATCAGCAGGCAATTCCAATTGGTTGGTGAAGGTCATCTTTCCAAGATCAGCTAGATGGCGACGATAACCCAAATTTTGAATCAATTCTGAGTTCAAGACGATACCATTAGCGTCAAGCATAAAAATATCGACTGTCATGTGAACGAGTGTGCTGAAGCCGGTGGTCAGGTAATCCCCCAACTTTACCACACCGGAAATCTGCAATTTTTGCGTCTCTTGTTGATAGGCATACTCAATTGCCACGTCACGGGTCTGCCATTTTCCTTTATGGGGTCCGCCATCCTGCAGAGATATACGGTCGTCTTCCGCAACCCATGAGCCCTCGAAAGTAAAGAGCTTACCGGCGCAGGCGACCAGGAGAATAATTAAAATAAACGATCCAAATAACTTAAATGCGACCAAGGCTCTCTTTTTTGCACGCACGTTAGCCTCCCCAACAATGATTTGATGCTGATTTAGATGAATTGAAGGAACCAGAATTTTCAGTATATTTATCATTTCCCTCAAAACTTGCCGGTTCATTCGCTGTCTGTATTCGGAACTCTGTCAAATTTGGGGCTAGCTTTAGAGCATATCCCAAATTTAAGCGAAGTCCGGATACCCAATTTATGTGCATTCACTTGATAGTTGTTTTTCGAGAAAATATCAAAGGTTTTAAAAAACCCTAATTTTTCTCGATGAGGAACATATCTGCAATTTTCCCCAATTGCCGGTTACATAATGATGGATGAAACCGCTTCGCTGTGGGTTTCCTGGTCGCATTGTCTTATCCTGATGGGAACCGTTGACAACGATTGTTTCCTTGTTATATTAAAACTCTGTTGAAGGAAAAAACTAAAAAGACAACTCAAAATCAGTCGGATCAGAAAGGAGGAAATTAATGAAAGTAGATGCAACAAAAAAATCCAGTAAAATTCAAGGGGCAATTCGGGTTTTCGTGTTAATCACGATAATTAGTGTTTTTTTATCTAGCAATTTACTTGCAAAAACCGCAAAAGAAATTGATGCCAGCGTGGATGTTGCAATCGATCGCTTTTACAAACAAGTTAAAGGAGCCAGCGAGTTCGTGAAATCATCTAAGGGTATGCTGGTTATGCCGAATGTTAAAAAAGGGGCATTTATAATTGGTGGTGAATTTGGAGAAGGGGCTCTACGAGTCGGCGGAAAATCAGTTGATTACTATAATACCGTTTCCGGCTCCATCGGTTTTCAGATTGGAGGGCAGTCTAAAGATATTATCCTTTTGTTTATGACTAACGAAGCTCTTAAACAATTTAGAGCAAGCAAGGGCTGGGAAGCTGGTATAGATGGCAATGTTGCCTTTGTCAGTGTTGGAGCGGGCAAACAGGCAGATACGAGCACTTTAAAAAATCCCATTGTTGGCTTCGTATTTGATGCCAAAGGTCTCATGGCTGACATCTCTTTAAAAGGCGCAAAATTTTCCAAATTGGATAAAAAAGAATAGTCTGTTAGATCGGGTACTCGTTTTGCAATAAATTCAGCAAATTCATATCCCGGAAGACTATATTCTGATTGGAATATTTATTTAATCATAAAGGTAGAGCGATTGGCTCGTCAGCAATGGCTCTGCCTTTTTTATATCTTTAGCTTTTTTTTCAATTTCGCTCATAATAACATCAAGTGCTTACAAGCCATAAAAGCACCAGTTTTGGGTTTTTCGACAGTCTCGCGATGTATCTTCACTATTAACCAACTAACGTTATTTTATATATTCATATCGTATCCAATACACATCTCCAACACTGTTATAGGATCTTAAGATATTAATTTGACTACCGTTCGTCCGCATAACCATATCAAATCTGACATCCTTCCTTTCATTATCGGTCATTTCGGCCCATCGTCGGCAATCAGTTTGGAGCGCAGCTCCTATATTCAAAAATGGGAATAATTTTTAAATTTCTAATTGAAAACGACCCTGTATTTCATGTATAGGCATAACACATCAGAACTGATATTTTTATACAACTAAAAGGGCGACATGCTTATTGATCTGGCTACGTCGCACAAACAAACGCGCCGATTGACGCCAAGATTGGGCAAAAAGACCATTCATGAATGGAGCTTATCTAAACATGGCGTCTGAAAAAAAAATAATCATAGCCTTGTAATTTAAACAAAATTGTATGGTGAAAGGATAACTTATGACAGAAAAAAGTGAGCCGAGAAAAATTCTGGTGTTGTTTTCCAGCCCGCGAAAGAAAGGCAACAGTGCCACATTGGCGAATGAGATCATCAGGGGGGCAGAATCGCAAGGGGCTAAAGTCGGGACGCTACGCCTGCACGGCATGGATATTTCACCCTGCCAAGCCTGTTATGCCTGCCAGAAAAAGGATAGCAAAGGGTGTGCGATTGATGATGAAATGCAGACGATTTACCCCAAACTTGTCGAGTATAATACCTGGGTAATTGCGAGTCCTGTGTATTGGTTCACGATGTCGGCCCAGGCCAAATTATTTATGGACAGATGTTTTGCGTTTCCTGCCTATTCCAAGAAATCACTTGAAAACGCATTTGTCGGTAAACGAATCGGCATTGCCATGAGCTATGGCGATACCGACCCTTTTAATTCCGGGTGCGTAAATGCACTGCGCACCTTCCAGGACGCCTTTAATTATGTCGGTGCCAAAATAATCGGAATGGTTTACGGCAGTGCGGAAGCACCGGGCGAAATCGAATCAAATTCAGAACTTATGGCATGTGCCGAGACACTCGGCAAAAAGCTTGCGGGTTCGTGAACAGTGTCCCCAATCGGGTTGATCTTAAGCCATATAGGATTGCCGAGACCTGTGCTAAGAAAGCCGGTATCGGGGTGTGGTCATTGGGAAAGAACATATTTTACCGAAGGAACGAAGAGGGATGCATAGGAAATAGCGCCAACCTTCCTGTATGACGCCCGATAAAATCTTTTTGATCATTGGTTCTATTCATTCAAAACTTTCATTATTTTTTGGGATAGTTCATTTATACCGAAAGGCTTCTGGATGAAACCACTGCAACCTCGTTCTATCATTTTTCTGATCTGCCCATCTTTGGCATATCCGCTGGCGATAAGTACTTTCACATTGGCGTTGATTTTCTTCAATTGGAAAAAGGTGGCACCCCCATTGTGTGGCATTTCCATGTCCAAAATTACAAGGATCACTTCACTTTGGTTCTAATGAATGGCTCGTACCATGGATGTAACACAAGAATGGATGTTGCCCAATGAACCAGATTTTCCCGTGAAGGGCCCTGGGGTGCCGGGTAGATCATTTGACTGGCCAAAGCATTTAACCGTTAATCTTGTCTCTCAACTTGCGGGAGCAATTAAAGGTCACAACCCTCCTTGGTTCCAGCATCATATCTTCACCGGTTGCCGGGTTTCTGCCCCGGCGTTCATGCTTTGTCTTGACACAAAATTTGCCGAAACCACTGACAAGGACATCGTCACCGGATTCAAGGGTTCTCTTTATAATTTCCAGCAAAGTTTCGATCATTTCGAAAGATTGGTTTTTTGTATAACCAATTTGCTCTGCAACCGCTTCAACGATGTTGGCTTTGGTGAGGGTCATCGATATGGCTCCCGATTTTTATGTTAAGATTTATATTGATAACGACATGTTACACAATATTCTTGGTTGAAACGACTCCTAACCGATTAATTTAACAATCAAAATTAGTATATGTCAAGAAAATAAGCGGTTTATCTGTCTAATATACTTGACAATTTAAACTGAGTCTGGGAAATTAAGCCTGATTGACCCTGGAGATACAACATTTAATCAAAAGGGAGAGCATATGAGTGGATCATAAGATCCTGTTTCCGTTTTGGAGATGGGGTTTTTAATTTGGATATCCGGATGAAACCTGAAAAATTGTAATTATCGAATTTCCTGATGTTAAAAGTGCACAGGCGTTTATAGACTCAGAAGAATATGCACCAGTAAAACCTATGCGGCTGAATAATGCCGAATGCACGTTATTTATTGTAGACGGAGGGTAAGGGCACGCATTTCAAGATACTGGCAAGCAGAAAACGTTTCCGGATTACTGACAGTCCCCGATACGATTTCCTGTAACCACTGTTTTTATAGTCATATCCCCAGCCTGAGGTCCCATATTTGTGGTAGTCCTGCCTTCGAAACTGTCGCCACTGTATGTTATTTGACCGTCACTGGTCATTTTCTGGCCCTGCTGATCACATTCCATCTTCCAGGTTATGGTGTTACCATCCTGGCGCATGTCTTTTATTTTACATGTCTGCCCGCTGGCATCTTTATTGGGAACCGGATCCTGTTTGGTCAGACACTCGGTAATAGTTTGCGGCGGAACTGAGCCGGCAGGCATCCCGGGCATTTTAACAGTAGAAGTGATTTTATACATCCCCGGCTTAAAATCCAGTCCCCAAGCAGGAATAAAAAATAAAACCAGGCTGCACATCACCATAAAAATGACTGCAGATTTTTTCAACATGGGTAGAGACTCCCTTGTGATATTGTTTACAATTTGTTTGGTATACGCCGGCAGAACAACCATATACTTTCCATTGATATATCGGTCAAGTGGTCATCAAGACAGACAGATCCAACGAAACAGA
>CAMYLH010000017.1 GCA_947259065.1 uncultured Desulfobacterales bacterium | reverse complement strand
ATTGGAGGAAGAGAAAGATGTTCATTTGGTTAGAGGTACTTTTAAGGGAGATATAGGAAGAGTCTCTGGCGAATATGGCAGCGGGAGAATGAATGGTGAAATCAAGGGTAAGGTTAAAGATGGTATTTTAAATGTGCGCATACGGGGACATGCATATGTAACTGCTGGTTCAGCTACTATTGACGGCAAAATGATAGGGACTTTATCAAAGACACAAGCGTTCGGAACTTGGAAAATTATTGCTATAGATACCGAGGGCACATTATACGAGTTTTCAGGTGAATGGAGTGCTGAAAAGCTGAGTATATGAGTCCGATTATCCGCCGCCCGACCCTCGCAGACCGCAGTCAGTGAGAACTCCTTTGGAAAGGGTATTTAGAATTTTACAGAGAACCGGATTTTCCTTCCGAACTGACAGAGTTGTTATGGCAACGAATTCATGATGTACAGCACCCTATCGAGTGTTTTGTTGCTGAAGATCAAGACCTGGGTGAGTTGGTTGGGTTGACGCACTACTTACCTCATACAAACACCTGGAAGGCAGCATTGGTCTGTTATCTCCAAGAATGGAGGTGCACGGAAATGAATACCATACAAACCGGACAGGTTGAAATCGCATATGAAACATCCGGCAGTGGGGAAGCAGGAGTCGTCATTCTGATCCGGGGGCAACGGACGCAGCTGATCCATTGGCCGGAATCGTTTTACCAAGCGTTTGCGACCGAAGGATTTCTGACGATACGATTCGACAACAGGGATACCGGCCTCTCCGGAAAATTTGATCACATTGCCGGCCCGGAGCTCGAAGCGCTGAAGCGGCGGATTGCCGCAGGAGAGGAGATCGATCCGCCCTATACAGTGGAGGACTTGGCGCTGGATATTGTTGCTCTCATGGATGGGCTCGACATCGATACGGCCCACATCGTCGGTATCTCCATGGGCGGTTTCATCGCCCAGCTGATGGCGGCGAAATACCCTTCCCGGGTGCTGTCGATGACGTCGATCATGTCCGGTAGCGGCCCTGTCGACCCCACACTTATCGACGCGTTGTGGTCGGTTCCAGGGTCCCGCGAAGCATTTATCCAGGAGTGGGTCGAATACATTCGTCAGTTTGGCAGCAAGAAGTATTTCGAAGGTGATGATTATTCACGCCGCATCGCGGCAGCAGCATTTGACCGCTGCTACTCGCCTGACGGCGCCAACCGTCAGCTGCTTGCCATCTTCTCCAGAGAACACACAAGGGATCTCGTCAGAACCATTTCCGTGCCGACCCTGGTGGTTCACGGTGCCGACGATCTGCTGATTCCCCCGGCAAAGGCCAAGGAAACCGCCGAGCTGATTCCAGGTGCAAGATTTCAATTAATCGACGATATGGGCCACGATATCCCTCCCGGTCTTGGAAAATCGCTTGCTGAAATCGTTCTCACGCATATCCGGTCGACCTCAAACCGTACGGCTTAACCTTAACCGGTTGCAAAAAAAAGGAGGATATATAGTGTCAGAACTCATGCAACTTGAAGAACGATGGGTCAAGGGGCGGATGAGCCGCCGTGAATTTTTACAACGTGTTTCCATCATTCATCATTCGATGTCGGAAGTTCGACGTTCATGAGTTTCAGACCGGCCGCTCAGGGGCTCAAGAATCGCATGAGTTCGTTAACATCCGGCATCTTGTCTATTTCCGCCACAGCAGTGTAAACTTTCTGCGCCGTGTCTTCACCCCATACCGGTGTTGCCAGCTCATCGTATTTTTGCCGTAACTCATCCGGTGAATACGGATCTTCAAAATCTCCCTTGTTGACTAAGGCTTCGGCTTTCCGTTCGGTACCGTCCTTGAGGGTCAGCGCAACCCGAGACGGCCGTTGGCCCGGCATCATGGCCGTGAGTTTCGGATCTTCGACAACCCTGACTTTTTTGGCCAGCTGCCGTGCGGCCGGGTTGTGAACGGCCTGCGGTGTGAAACACGATACACCGGTATGCCCGTGGACGATGGCGGTCGCCACTGCAAAGGGAATCGAAAATTTGCCGGCCAGCGAGTTGGTGGGTTGCTGATCGCATAACTGGGCCGCCAGGGAATATGTGCTGACCTCAACCTTGCGGACATCTTCGGGCCGGATACGCTCAGCGGCTGTCCGGTCCAGAATTTCCTGCAGGGCGTCCAGAGTTGCGTGATTGTAGCGACAGCAGGCATGGCGCTTGAAATAGTTTCGCATGATCTCAAAGCGTTCACCGAGTCCGTCAGTCATCACGCCGGGATCAAATGTATCCGAAACCACGCTGCCGAAGACCGTTTGGAGTCCGTCTTTTTCTCCATTGAACCCGGCATCCACCAGCTGATGGGCGAGAATGCCCATGTATCCGCTGACCCCCGCATAAACATTGCGCACCAGACCGCCCTCGAGCATCGTACGCCGGCTGGTTGCCAGCGTCAAAGAGGAGCTGACGTTTATCATTTCCCGCATGGCGACGTGGTCATACGCCAAAAGCTTGCCGACCGCCGCGGCTGCACCGACGGTACCCCAAGACCCGTGAGGATGCATGGACATACGGATTTTACAGGCAATACCGATGCGGGCACCGACTTCATAGCCCAGAACTATGGCCGTCAGCAGCCGTCGGCCTGAAAGTTTGCGGGCTTCCGCGACGGCGAGGGCGGCAGGAACGACATGGATACCCGGATGGCCGCGGGCGAATTGGTTGCCCTCGTCCAGTTCCAGAAATGTACCGGCTGTGCCGTTAATCAATCCGGCTTTGGACGGCTCGGTGCGAATTACCGTACCAATCACGGTGGAGAGGCGCGGACCTTCCGGTTCGACGACCTGGCGGATCAGGGCCTTTACTTCCTCCTCCTGGGCACCCGCTCCGATCACCGCAATGGAATCCGCCAGCACGGCTTTGGTACGGGTGATAACATCCTGGGAAAGATCTTCAAATCTGCAGTTGCAAATGTAGGAAATTAATTGATCGAGATAGTCTGTCATGGAAATACTCCATATAAACGAATGCCTAAAGTGACCTAAATTGCCTAGAATGCCTAAAATTAAGGAAACGCTACGCTTTATCTCTTTTTATAAAATCGGCGGAATACCATAATTTTAGTTCATTTTAAATTTTAGCTCATCTTCTCAATTAAAATTAAAAGTTTTTGAAATTCGCATAAAATATTGTGCTTTGATAATGTGATATATTAGAAATAGATACCCAATAATACTAAAGTCCCAAATATAATTTCTTAATGTGGGGATTCTGTAAGAGTTCTTTGCCCGTGCCGGACAAACCGACGCGTCCTTCTTCGAGGACATAGGCGCGATCCGAGATAGCCAGTGCCTGAGGGACATTCTGCTCTACCAGCAGGATGGTGACCCTCTCGCTTCTAATGCGCTGTACGACCTTGAAGATTTCTTCAACCAGAAGTGGGGCCAATCCGAGTGACGGTTCGTCCAGAATCAGGAGTTTGGGTTTCGACATCAGTCCGCGGGCGATCGCCAGCATTTGCTGCTCACCGCCGGAAAGCGTTCCGCCCGCCTGGCCGGTCCTCTCCCGCAGGATCGGGAACAGCGTCATGACCCGATCCATGCTTTGCCGGCGTGAGGCTTTGGGACGCTTGAGAAATGATCCCATCTCCAGGTTTTCTTTGACACTGAGCGTCGGGAAAATGCGACGACCTTCCGGAATTTGAATCAGCCCCTTTTCAACCCGCGCATGAGGCGCCATTTGCGAAATATCCTCGCCCATAAATTCAATCGAGCCTGCTGCTATCGGAAGAACGCCCGAGATGCTATTGACCGTGGTCGTTTTGCCGGCGCCGTTGCTGCCAAGCAGTGAAACAACTTCACCCGCTTTTATTGATAGTGACACCTGTCTTAAAACCTGGACTTCTCCATAAAAAACGTCGATCTTGTCAAGATCAAGCAATGCTGACTCCCTTTCCCAAATATGCCTCGATCACATTGGGATCTTCGGATACGGCCTGGGGCCTGTCATCGGCGATCAATTCTCCGTGGTGAATGACCACGATGCGATCACTGAGTCCCATAACGACCCGCATGTGGTGTTCGATGATAAATATGGTGGTCCCGGCTTGGCATATTTTACGGATGAGACGAATGATTTCATGCTGTTCGGTCGGGTTCAATCCGGCCATGACCTCATCCAGCAGTAATAATTTCGGTTCGGACGCAAGCGCCCGTGCCAGCTCCAGGCGTTTTCGGTCTGGCAGCGTGAGACTGCTGGCCGGATCGAGTGCTTTTGGCTGCAGACCGACAAAATCCAAAATCTTCCAGGATTTTTCCTCCACCGCCGTTAAATCGTTGGATCTGTTAAAGGCGCCTACTGCGACATTCTCCAGCGTCGACAGATGGGCAAAGGGCTTTACAATCTGAAACGTTCTGGTGATTCCAAGCTTGCATATCTTGTGCGATTTGAACCCTACCAGGTTTTGACCGCTGAATCTTATCTGTCCGGAATCCGGCTTGAGAAAGCCGGTCACCAGATTAAACAGCGTGGTTTTGCCGGCACCGTTGGGTCCGATGAGTCCCAGTATTTCACCCGGATCGATATGAAGCCTCACTTTTGATATGGCCTTCAATCCGCGAAATGATTTTGATACGTCCAAAATTTCGAGCAGATGGGTCTGAGACAAAATAGTGGTTCCTTTTTATTATTTAAAAGAGTAGAGCGAAGCCCCCCTCTGGAGTCGAATTTTTAATTTTTCCCACGACTCTTGCGCAACATGGTTTTGGCAAATCCAATAAGGCCGTCAGGCAGGAACATAATCACGATCACCAGCACGACGCCGTAAATCATGAGGTAAACCCCGCTGTATGACTGAAAGACTTCACGCGTAAACTCGGCCAGCGGCGTCAATACGATGGATCCCAACAATGGCCCCAACACTGTCCCCGGACCGCCGATGATCGGACGTATCATAATCTCGACGGAGTTGATCACCCCGAAGGTGATGTCCGGATCGATATACAACAGATACTGGGCATAGATCGTGCCGCCGATGGCGGTCATCCCGGCACTGATTGCCATGGCGGTCATTTGCGATTTGAACGTGTTCACGCCCAGCGCCTCTGCAGCGTCTTTATCTTCCCTGACGGCCAGAAAATATAATCCCGTGCGCGTTTTTTCAAATCGAAAGACCAGATATAAGGCGCCGACCATAAACCACAGCGAGAGGTAATAAAACGGTATTTTGCCGCTAAACTGCATCAACGCCGGCGCATTGCCTTCAAGGGGAATCAGTAGTCCCAGAGAGCCCCCCACGGCCTCCCAGGTGGTGCTGACCAGATGGAAAATCTCGGCAAACGCCAGCATGATCAGCGCAAAAAAGGGACCGCTGAGGCCGTAACGAAAACTGAGAAAACCGACAAACAGACCGACAGAAATGGAAACGGTGCAGGCAAAGATAATGCCGATCCACGGGCTGAGACCGAGATGCAGGAACAGCAAGGTGGAGGTATAGGCGCCCAGCCCGAAAAAAAGGGCATGTCCGAAGGAAAACTGTCCGACATAGCCACCCAGCACATTCCACCCCTGGCCCATGATGGTAAAAATGAATATCATGATCATGGTGTGAGTGATGTGCGAGGGAATCGCCCAGGGCAGGACATGCAGGGCGATTAACACCAGGATGATAACGATTGACTTCTTGGCACCCAGTCCTTTGGCGAGATGACCGGAGGTATGTCTGGTTTGATCCATCATTGGCTGCCCCCGAAAAGCCCGGTAGGTTTAAACAGCAGGATCATGATGAATATCACAAACGAGATGATCGATTTCATGGCTCCGGGGAAAAGTATGCCGCCGACAGCGTCGGCCACGCCGATAATCAGACCGCCGACAAATGCACCCAGAACACTTCCCATTCCGCCCAATACAACGACCATGAAAGCGGTGATAACAAAGATACCGCCGACGGTGGGATAAGCCGGGAAGAATGGCGCTGTAGCCGAGCCCGCCACACCGGCGCAGGCCGATCCGATGCCGAATGTAATCCAGTAAATCCGCCGGACGTTGATACCCATGAGCACGGCGCCTCTAGGTTCTTCACTGGCCGCTCGAATGGCCTTGCCCAGATCTGTTTTAGTCAGCAGAAAGTAAACGATTGCGGCGACGATCAGCGAGGTAGCAAACGCCAATACCCGTATCAGCGAAATGGAGATATCGCCGAGATACAAATAGGCGAATTCATAAGAAGTGCGGGTGACACGGTAGTCGGGAGACCACAGGAATACCACCAGGTTTTCAAGGAAAAGAGAGACTCCCAAGGTTAACAGCAGTTGGTTGTGTTCCGGGGCGTTGATAATTGGTGTGATCAGGAATTTTTGAAAAACCGATCCAATCAGAAACATTACCGGTATGGTGATCAATATCGACAGATAGGGGTCGATGTGCAGCAGGCTGAATGACCAGTAGGTCGTATACATGCCCAGCATCATTAAGGCGCCATGGGCGAAATTTACGATCCGCATAACGCCGAATATCAATGTCAGGCCGATGGCCACCAGGCTGTAGACTCCGCCGATCAACAGACCGTCGATCAGCGACTGCAGAATAAATGAGGCATTCATTGCAGCATCTCACCTAACTCAATTCATAAGCCACCGGCTATGCCGGTGAGAATTTAAAGAGTTCTACCGTTACCGCGAGGGCATGCTTGATGGGTGCAAACTCGATCTATGCCGGCGGCTTATGAATTGATCTTGGACAAAAATCCGCATTTATGGATTGGAAACCCTATTGAGTGCCCAAACTGATTTTAACTCGGTGCCGGAAATACAAACTCGGATTGGGCGTAGTCAGCGGGCCAGACCACCTCGATCTTTCCTTTCAAGACCTGGGTAATGGCTGCCTGGGCGTTCACGTTCTGACCGTCGCCGCCGAATTTAATCGGACCTTGCGGCAGTACATGGTCTTTCAGGTCGGTTTTGGTCAGCGCCGCCCGCACGGCTTCCCGGTCGGTGGATTTAGCACGCTCGACAGCGTCGGCAATGACATAAATCGCCTCGTAGGCGAATATGGCAGACGGCGGCATCTTGGTATCATGCAACTTTTTGTAATGGTCGTACATTTTTTTGGCCAGAGGGCTGAGCGGATTGGCCTGGTAATTGCCATCCATCACGTATTCCGTCATGTCTCCCAGTTCTTTTACAAAATTCTGATCGCTGAAGGCACCGTTGCCGCATCCGAGAAATACCTTTGCCGGGACCCTGCGTCCTTTCATGGTTCGAAAAGCCCTTACCTGATCTGCGAAATAGCCGGTGGACATGACCAGGTCGGCACCGGCCGCCTTAATTTTTCCGACCTCGGTGGAAACGTCGGCGGCCCTGGGTGAATACGGTACCCTTGCGATCACTTCCATGTTTTGTTTGGGCGCATTGGCGACCACATGCTCCGACAAGGATGTACCGAAAGCCGTGTTATCGTGCAGATAGGCAATGGTTTTTACCGGTGAACCGGCCTTTTTGGAGATTTCAGAGATGTACTGGACAGTCTGAGCACCCATCTGCGCCGCATTGGGCTGGATACGAAACGTATACTTGAAGCCGCGTGCGGTGACCTTATCGGCAACGGCGACGGATACAACGAATGGCACCCGTTGCTTTTCGGCAACTTGAGTCGCCACGATGGTTACGGATGACTGCAGGCAGCCGGTGACAGCGACGACACCTTGGCGATCCAATCGTTCAACCGCCGGAATGGACAAATCCGGTTTTCCCTCGCTGTCTGCGGTGAGCAGCTTGATTTTGGCTCCGTCGAGGGATTTGATACCACCGGCCGCATTGATCTCCTGGACCGCCATTTCACATCCGTTTTTAAGCTGATTGCCAAGGTATCCCAAGAAGCCGGACAGCGGGTGGATGTGGCCGATCATGATTTCCGGCGGCTGAGCACCGCGCAGGACATTTGGAAATCCGATGGTGCCGACGGCCGTCGCAGCTGTCGCCGCAGCCGTGCTTTTTATAAAGTCGCGCCGCGATACTTTCTTCTCTAACCAATTTTTTCCGTTTTTGTTGTCCATTGGCAGATCTCCTTTTGTTTGGATTTATTACGAATGATAAGTTCATTTCACACAGACCCCGACTCGATGGATTTTGCTGCTTGCTCGCCGGCGATTTTCCCGAGAATGAGAGCCGCCATCAGGCCGTTGGCTGACAGGTAGCCGGAAGGCCCGGCTTTGCCCGAAAAGCCCGCGGCTGTGCCGCCCCCGGCATAAAGGTTGATTATCGGGTCCCCATTATCCCGAACCACCCTGGCACTATCATCGATTTTCAGGCCGCCCTGGGTATGAAAAAGGGCTCCGGTAACCTTTACCCCGTAAAATGGCGGCTCCAGGGGCGGTCCGAACTCTGTTCGTTCAAATGGATCCGCGGATTCACCCCGCGCAGCTCGCTGGAATGCTTCATGGGTTTCCGCCAGCGTGGTTTCGGGAATATTGAATGCTTGCGCCAGCGCTTTAATGCTTTCAAATTTTTTGATAGCGCCCATCCGGATACATTGCTGAATGTCTTCATAATCAAGGATGGCCTGGTAAATCCGGTGATCAAAAATTTCAAAGGCAACACCGCCGTCCTGGGCCAGAACATCAAGCGCATGCTCGGAATAGCCGTGATATTCATTTACAAATCGATGGCCCCGCGAATTGACCTGGTAGGCGCCTAAGCTGATTGCCACCCAGGTTAGCAACGTACCGTGAGGATGGGCTACGGATCCATGAGCCTGATAAGCGCCCATAGATTCTAAACCGGCTCCCAGAGCTTCACCCCATTGGATGCCTTCGCCGGTGTTGCCTTCATGACCAAAGTAATAGGCCGAGCTCATTCGCGGAATATATTTTTGCAACATGTCACGGTTGGCACCGAATCCGTTCAGCGCTAAAATGACCTTTTGGGCACGGGCCAGATTGATTCCGATACCTTCAATTTTGACCTCGGCACCCTGAACGGCCGAATCGGAACGACGTGCGATCAACCTGACTGCCGGTGCATTGTAGGCGATATTAATACTATCGAAACGTGACGCCGCGTTCAGCAGGTCATTGATCAGGTTTTTGCCCTTGCGGGTTTTATTGGCGTGAATGCGATGCAGCGAATGACCCGGATATAAGAAATCCGTTAATAGCTCCAAATTAATGCCCAGATTGTCTTTTAGCCATTCTATCAGCCGCCCGGACTGCTTGGCTATATGAAGGGTTAATTCAGGATCGCTTTCATTGTTGTTCTTCTTTAAGATATCAGCAACCATTAACCGGGCAGAGTCCTGGATACCCAGCTCTTTTTGCATGCGACTGCCGGCCGCGGGCACCATCGCCTGACTCAAACTGGTGTTTCCACCGGCGGCCCTTTCTTTTTCGACGATGAGAACTTGCGCCCCGAGCTCTGCCGCAGCCAGGGCGGCAACCAGTCCGCAACCGCCGGCGCCAATGACGAGGATGTCCACCTCAATATCCCAGATTAATTCATCCGGATCCTCGACATATAAAATCAGACTGTTCTCTGAACCTTGCTGCAGGGGGGTTGACGTCATAACATCAAATCATTTTCAGTCGGTTTTGACAATCTACAGACATTACAATGAATACGGGCCGCGTCTATTCAGGCGTTTCTGAGTGGATTGCTTTATATCGCATCGGTCTGGTGAATCGTCAATTTTTTGTTATATTGTTATAATTATAGTAGGTTTTATGTCAAGATATTTTTTTGAAGTAAACAAAGGACCGTTTTGCGAACCATTGGAAATTAGATTTTAGGATCAACCCTCAGATTCTCCTCAAATGGGTAAATCTGGAGGCAATGTTGACTGACTTAAATAGGATGAGTACTATATGATGCGGAATTCATAGTTAGCGCCCATTGATGTTGACGCACCTGCGTGTTGATGCGCCTGGGTTGTTGCACGATGTTATGGTTGGGGATCGAGAGGGTTTTTGAATCCCCGTAGGTCCGATGTTAAAATTGGATAATTTTAGGAGAATTTAAATGGAAACCTGCAGTTTCATAGATTTCATACAAGTTTTAACACCCTGGCTCGACAGTGATTACATCAGGAAGGGTTATTTGGATGAAAAAGGGAATTTCAGATTGTTCTTCGCCGATGGTGGTGAAAAGGTTTATCGCATTGACGATTGTTCAGAAAGCCGCCTCAAGGAAGTCTTCGAGATGATGATTAAGAAGGGGATTCCAGTAGAAAAAGGCGAGTAATCCGCATTACTGCAGCCCTTTTCGGCCTAAACTTCCTTTTCCATTTCCTTGAAAGTGACAGCCCGGCCTTTTCGCTTCCAAAACCCTAACGTTGCAACAATGGGAAAAACTTTGAGAAGATGGATCTGACCCCCTAAATTAGATTTTGTCAAAGTCGCCGTGGCGACCCTTGCCGCTTTTGAATCGAATCGCGCCGGCGACCCCTTCGGTTTTTAGGGTGCCGATACTGTTTTCCCACTCGCTTTTGAGTGCCTGCTCAACCGGCAACCCATGTTGCAAATAAACCGAGCGCCGGTCCGCTCGCATGCACGCTTGCGGAAAGCGCGCAATCTCATGCGCCATGGCTTCGGCCGCTTCTCGCGACTGCCCATCCGGAACCACCTGCTCGCAAGCGCCAATGCGCAGTGCTTCTTCGGCAGGGACTTTACGACCGGTCATGATGATTTCGAGTGCGCGACCCTGGCCGACCAGCCGCGGCAATCGCACGGTGCCGCCGTCGATCAAGGGAATTCCCCAGCGTCGACAGTACACACCGAAGTAGGCACTTTCTTCCATCACCCGCACATCGCACCACAACGCGAGTTCGAAGCCGCCGGCAACTGCTGGTCCAGCAATTGCACCAATAACGGGTTTTGATAAGTTTAGTCGGCTTGGTCCCATCGGGCCGCGTGGTGGATCGTTGCCATCGGTTGGGAAATCGTGTTCGCCTAGCGGATTCGTGTCTCCTTCGAGCGAACTCGCATACTTAAGATCCCAGCCGGCACAGAACGCACCACCTTCGCCCCAAAATACGGCGACACTCGCATCCGGATCGGCATCGAAGCTTTCAAATGCGTCATTCAGGGCCTGAGCGCTAATGGGATCCATTGCATTGCGCGCTTCCGGGCGGCTATGAATGACGGTCGTCACTGAACCTTGTTTTTCGACTCGTACTGACATTTCTAACTCTCCCAATGATTTTATATTTGAGACGGAAACCTCTTTAAATTATGAAGAACATCATTGAATAGTAGGCAGAAGTAGTACTTCACTTATCGCGATCTCTTTGGAGGGATTGAGTACGTACCAACAATATGGGCAACGGACTCGTTCATTCCGGCCGAATATAGGTTAACTTCTCCTACGGCGAGTGACTTGCCAACCTTCATGAGCTTACACACGCCTTTAATATATTTGCTGGCTGGAGGCTTACGTATGAAATTAATTGTGAGATTCGTCGTGACAGCAAGGGGAACAATGCCGATTTCACCGAAAATGGCAACGTAAAGCGCCTCATCAGCAACACCCATCAAGACCGTTCCTGAAACTGTTCCTCCCGGTCTCAATTCATCTGGTCCAATTCTACGAATAACTGTGGCGCCGGCATTTCCGACCGCTTCGATGGTGCACTTGAATTGTGGGAACTCGGTCGTCATAAATGCACCGATTTGTTCGACCTTCTCGGTCATTCCATCAGGTAAACAGCTGAAGTGTCAAAAGCTTCCTCAGGTGTTCCTTCCCACCTACCGTTGTCAAAAACGCATGGTTCATAAATCTCGCGGCTGTAAGTATAGAATGACATAGACCAACGATCATCGTCTCCAAAGTAACGAAGGCGACAAAGATGGGTTGGTGTATTGCGCAAACGCGCGATATGCTCCTCACGAGATTCATTGAATAGGTCTGGATCGTAATCTTCTACCGGGACAAAGGGCTCTGTGTAGGCATCGATGTAACAGAATTTTCCGCGGAATCTGACGTCTATACGATTGAATTTCCCTGAGTAGTGTTTATTAGCGTGGTCCAGAATACGCTGCCGAATACGCGGTTTTATCCTGTCAGGTATATTTATTCCCCCTGATTGTGGGTCAAAGACCCACACCTTTCTCGCCATCAGCATGTTCCTTTTTTAAGTCTCAAGCGCAAGGTTGGCGTTTAATGCCTTGGTTGCTTTGGAAGCTGTGCACCATGCCACACAGCAACTATCCAAACGACGTCGCCTTTGATTTTGTAAAAAAAACGGTATGGAGGTATGATTACCTCCCGGAAAGGGAGTTCTGGAAATTCGGGTATGATTCTTCCGGATTCAGAAAAGTCCTCGAGCCTTCGCAAAACTGTTTCAGAATACTGTCGAAAATTGG
>CAMYLH010000016.1 GCA_947259065.1 uncultured Desulfobacterales bacterium | reverse complement strand
AAATTTGCTGACCGTAGCGCGCAGCTGCTCTGCACTGAAAGTCTTCAGCGATACCGTCGTGATTCGCTTATGCATCGAAATGACCCGCCATGTCTAAAGGTTTTACAGCCTGATTACGGTTGGCTTTTTCTGCGAAAAGTGGATATGTTCGGTTGAATCAAGCATAGACGAACTTATACTCCATTGGTACATGATGTGTCTTCGTCATCGACCGCACAGACCGTCCACCAAGGAGACCAGAAATGACGGCGAACCGCCTGACCATATTAGCGGCACTAGTGGGGTTGTTTCTGTTTGCGGGTGCCCATGGCGCCGCGCAGATGGCCCATTTCCACGACAAAGGCAAGCTGCCTTCCAAGTACACCATCGAAAAACAACAGCAGCTGAGAAAGACCCTACCGTTCGCCGATAATAAGGATTTCGAGGAACAGACCAAAGGCTTTATCGCCGCCCCGGACTACAAGCAGATTATGGCCGAAAAAGGCCATGTAGCCTGGGATATGGGCAAATACGAATTCCTGCTGAAAGGTGAGGATTTCGACAGTATTCACCCGTCGCTGCAGCGTCAGGCCATCCTCAACATGAATTACGGCCTCTACGAGGTCATCCCCGGCATCTACCAGGTGCGCGGCTACGATCTCGCCAACATCAGCTTTATCAAGGGTGACACCGGCTGGATCGTGTTCGATCCGCTGACCGCCAAAGAGACCGCCGCCGCCGCGCTCAAGTTCATCAACGAGCAGCTCGGCGCGCGCCCCGTGGTCGCGGTGGTCTACTCGCATTCCCACGCCGATCACTTCGGCGGCGTGCGCGGCGTGGTGGACGAGGCGGACGTGCGCAGCGGTAAGGTCAAGGTCATCGCCCCGATAGGCTTCATGGACCATGCTGTGTCGGAGAACGTCTACGCCGGCAACGCCATGAGCCGAAGGCTCTTTTACCAGTACGGTGTGCTGCTGCCGGCCAGCCCCTTCGGTCACGTCGATCAGTCCATCGGCAAGAACACTGCCGCGGGTAATCTCGGGCTGATCGAACCGAATGTCGTTATCGAGGATGACTTCGAGGAGATGACCGTCGACGGTGTGAAGATGATATTTCAGAACACGCCGGGCACTGAAGCGCCGGCTGAGATGAATACCTATTTCCCCGATATGAAAGCGTTCTGGGCGGCCGAGAATATCACCGGCACCATCCACAACATCTATACCCTGCGCGGGGCGCTGGTGCGCGATGCCCTGGAATGGTCCAAGCAGATCAACGAGGCCCTGTACCGTTTCGGCCAGGAAGCCGAGGTCATGTTCGCCTCGCACAGCTGGCCGCGCTGGGGCAACGCGCGGGTGCAGGAAGTCATGCGCGGGCAGCGCGACATGTACGCGCACCTGAACAACCAGGTGCTGCACCTGGCCAACCAGGGGGTGACCATCAACCAGGTCCACAACGTCTATGAGCCTCCCGAGAGCCTGCAACAGCAGTGGTACGCGCGCGGTTATCACGGCTCCATGGAGCACAACAGCCGCGCGGTGATCAATCGCTACCTCGGTTACTGGGACGCCAACCCCACGACGCTCATTCCGTTGTCGCCCGAGGACTCGGCGCCGCTGTATGTCGAGATGATGGGCGGCGCTGACAAGATTATCGCCAAGGGCCAGGAACTCTATGACCAGGGCGAGTACCGCCATGCCCAGGAGATCCTCAACAAACTGGTGTATGCGGAACCGGACAACCAGATCGCCAAGGACCTGCTGGCCGATGCTTTTGAGCAGTTCGGTTACCAGCAGGAGAGCCCCAGTGTGCGCAACAGCTTCCTGGCCGCGGCCCTTGAGCTGCGCTCCGGTATTCCGGAGGGTGCCAGCCCCAAGACCGGCGGACCCGACATGGTGCGGGCCATGACCACGGACCTGTTCCTGGATTTCCTCGGCATTCGTATGGACAGCAAGAAGGCCGAGGGCATGACGTTCAAGATAAACGTCGTCACGCCGGACAACGGCGAGAAGTTCGTACTGGAAATGAGCAACGCCACCCTGACCAATATCCAGGGGCAGCAGGCGAAGAACCCGGACCTGACCATCACCGTCGATCGCGCCGACCTGGAAACCGTGATGATGGGGGCGGCGACATTCGATCAACAGATAGCAGCCGGCAAGGCGAAGCTCGACGGCAACCGCGACGTGTACAAACAGCTCAAGACTACGCTGGTGCAGTTCGAGCTGGGTTTCGAAATGATGCCCGGTACCAAGAAGGCCGAGGTCAAACCGGACATGAGCACCTTCGAACAAATGCCGCCGGCCTATAACGGCGACTGAGCGGTGGGGCGAGATGCCGTGTGGGTCGACAGCAACGCCATGGCTGTCTTTCAGTATACTGGCAGCCCAGGCGCACGGCGCCGCTCTGTGGTTGCGCGAGTTCGGTTCACCGCTGAACGGTACCGCCGGCGCCGGTTGGGCGGCGGTGGGCGAGTTCGTAAGCAATGCGGTGCATTTCTTTAACCTAAACGCCCGCTGGCGTCTCTGAACGCCTGGATTTGCGACAAGATTATACGGCGGTAGTAAACACTACGCTACAAACTACCCGATGGCTCGTGTATCTCCATTCAAGCGGCCTGGAACATAACTAAGGAGACTCTTATGCAGAAAACCACGGTAGCGACGTATTCGGAATTAGCCGCGCTCGAACCCGCCTATGCTGTCGTCGCCGGTGTGGATCTGGTCGTGGTCCGCTGGGAAGACGAAGAACAGGTCTCGGTCCTCTATGGCCGCTGCGCCCACCGCGGTGCGCTGATGGCGGACGGCCGTATCGAGGGCGGTAATCTGGTCTGTGGTCTGCACAACTGGGACTATTGTTTTAAATCCGGTATCAGTTCGTATAACCCCTCGGAGAAACTGCACCGTTTTAGTGCCTGGATCGAAGATGACCAGGTCTGGGTCGATGCGGATGAGATTGCCGCCTGGGCGGTTGATAAGCCCCAGCCGTATGACCGGGATGCCTACCAGGGTCTTTACAAGGATATCCACGGGGGACCCGAAGAACCGCACACCCAGTACATCCAGCATCTGGCCGAGCACGGCCTGTCCCAGGTCGGTCACCACGGGCGGGTCAACGCCATGGGTGTGCCCAGGGATCAACTCCCGCAGTGGGAACAGATCCAGCTGTTGACCGCCCAGTTGCACAAGGTTCCGCTGCTGGACGAAGCGCCTGTGGGCACCGAGGTCGTCATCGGTTCCAACGCTGAAAGGCCCCTGGTTCTGGATCGGCCGTTGTTTGTCTCTGATATGAGCTTTGGTGCGCTCTCCGAGGAGGCCAAAGTATCACTGGCCATGGGCGCGGAAAAAGCCGGTACCGGGATCTGTTCGGGCGAGGGCGGAATGTTGCCGGAAGAGCAGGGTGCCAATTCGCGCTATCTGTACGAGCTGGCCTCGGCCCGTTTCGGCTATTCCATGGACAAGATCAAAAAGTGCCAGGCTTTTCATTTTAAATGCGGTCAGGGCGCCAAGACCGGTACCGGTGGTCACCTGCCGGGTAACAAAGTCAAAGGCAGAATCGCGGAGGTGCGCGGGCTCAACGAAGGTGAGGCCGCGATTTCACCACCGCGTTTCCCCGACTGGGACACGGTCGACGACTATCGGCGCTTTGCGGCCGAGGTGCGCGAAGCGACCGGCGGCATTCCCATTGGTGTGAAGCTTTCCGCCCAGCACATCGAACGGGATATCGAGGCGGCACTGCAAATCGGTGTCGACTACATCATCCTCGATGGCCGCGGCGGCGGTACCGGTGCCGCGCCATTGATCTTTCGCGATAACATCTCGGTGCCGACCATCCCGGCGCTGGCACGTGCCCGCCGGTATCTGGACAAAAAAGGACGCAGCGATGTGTCTCTGGTGATTACCGGCGGATTGAGGTTGCCGGCTGATTTTATCAAGGCCCTGGCATTGGGCGCTGACGCCATTGCGGTGTCCAACGCAGCGATCCAGGCGATCGGCTGCCTGGGCATGCGCGCCTGCCATACCAACAACTGCCCCGTGGGTATTGCCACCCAGAAGCCCCATCTGCGCCAGCGCCTGAAAGTCGAGAAGGGTGCAGAGCAACTCAACAACTTCTTCCGCGCCTCGACCGAACTGATGCAGGTGATGGCCCGCGCCTGCGGTCACGATCATTTAAAAAAGTTCTGCATCGATGACCTGACCACCTGGGACCGCGAGATGGCCCAGCTGACGGGAATCGCCTATGGCGGTGTGTCGCTCGACTGAAGTATTGATCCAGCCACTGAGGAGCCCACAATGACGGATAAAAAGAATGATCTGGTCTGGCAAAAAGTCCTGGCCAAAGACGAACTGCCCGAAGGCCGTGTCACCTCGGTGACCTGTCACAACCGTACCCTGTGCATGACCCGATATAAAGGTGAATACGGTGCGCTCGACAACAAGTGTCCGCATCAGGGCGGGCCCCTGGGCGAGGGATCGATCGAAAAGGGCCTGCTGCGTTGTCCCTGGCACGGCTGGGACTATGATCCTGTAACCGGCAAGGCGCCCGGTTTCGATGATGGTGTCGAAACCTTCCCCGTTGAAGAACGGGGAGACGGCATCTATGTCGGACTGCCACCGGAACAGAGCCACATCAGTACCGTAGGCGACCTGATGATGGAGACCATGACCAACTGGGGTGTGAAGCAGGTTTTCGGCATGGTCGGGCATTCCAACCTGGGCGTTGCCGATGCGCTGCGTATTCAGGAAGATCAGGGGCGGTTGACGTTCTACGGCATCCGGCATGAGGGTGCCGCCGCCTTTGCCTGTTCCGCCTACGGCAAGCTTACCGGCAGGCCGGCGGCCTGTTTGTCGATTGCCGGACCGGGCGCCACCAATTTGCTCACCGGGCTGTGGGACGCGAACGTGGATCGTGCACCGGTCCTCGCGCTTACCGGCCAGGTCGAAACGCAGGTGCTCGGTCCGGGGGCCTTCCAGGAGGTCGACCTGGCTGCAGCCTATGGCAAGGTGGCGCAATGGTCACAAACTGTTCTGCATGACAGCCGCCATACCGAGTTGGTGAACCTGGCCTGTAAAAGCGCCATTCTCAATCGCGGTGTGTCACACCTGATCTTTCCGGATGAAGTGCCCAAGCGTCAGCTGCAAGACCCGCCCGCGCCGGGTACACCGACGGGGCGTTTGCCGTCGCGCAGTATAGTGCCGCCGGAAGACGCCTTGAACGCTGCTGTCGAATTACTGCGCGGCGCCAAACGTCCGGTCATTATTGTCGGCCATGGCGCGCGCTTCCACATGGAGCCGGTGGTGGCTCTCGCAGAACAGCTCAAGGCACCGGTCATTACAACGTTTAAGGGCAAGGGGCTCATCTCGGATAGCCACCCGTTAGCCGGTGGCGTATTGGGCCGCAGTGGCACGCCGATCGCGAGCTGGTTAATGAACGAAGCCGATTGCCTGTTGGTGCTCGGTGCGAGCTTCAGCAATCACACCGGCATCACACCCAAGAAGCCGACCATTCAGGTGGACTTTGATTTACTGACCCTGGCCAAGTTCCACGCCATAGATGTCCCGGTATGGGGTGAGATCGGTGTCACCACGAAAGCGTTGGCCAAGGCGCTGGAGGGTAACAGCGTCAGTGAGGATCAGAGCGCGGATGTGGCCGCACGCTGGAAAATCTGGCGCGAAGAAAAGCAGCGTCGCACCCTCGACGATCAGGGTAAAGGTATCAATGCCGCCATCCTGTTTGAAAAACTCGGCCGCGCGGTGGCGTCGAATGCCATTATCGCCGTGGATGTGGGTAACAATACCTATTCCTTCGGGCGCTATTTCGAGTGCGATCGGCATGCGGTGCTGATGTCCGGTTATCTCGGCTCTATCGGTTTTTCCTTCCCGGCGGCCATGGGCGCCTGGTCAGCCACCCAGGAGGATTATCCGGAATTCAAGGGGCGCCAGGTGATTTCAGTCTCCGGTGACGGTGGCTTCGGCCAGTACCTGGCCGAGATCAACACCGCCGTGAAATACGGCATGAATATCACTCATGTATTAATGAATAACGGTGAGCTCGGCAAGATCAGCAAGGAGCAGCGAGCGGGCAACTGGGAAGTGTGGCAGACCAGCCTGCACAACCCGGAATTTGCCGCCTATGCTGAATTGTGTGGCGCAATGGGTATACGGGTGACTAAGGCAGACGACCTGGATGCCGCATTTGAAAAAGCGCTGAGTCACCCGGGCCCGGCATTGGTCGAGGTGATGACCGACGCAGAATTGGTCTAACCGGAACCGCCGGCGTGAGCGAAGTTAATCTGCTGCTGGTCCTGATCGGCGTCGCGCTGTTTGCGCTATTTTCCGGGCCGATCAGCCGAGGAAGTCTGACGCCACCGATGGTCTTTGTGTTGCTGGGGCTTGTGTTGAGTCCTGTTGGTCTCGGTTGGATCGAGCTCACCGTCGATAATAAAGTGGTTCATGTCATTGCCGAGATAACGCTGATCCTGGTGCTGTTTACCGATGCAGCGCGTATCAACTTAAAACATTTATGGGCGGACCACGATGTGCCGCTGCGGCTGTTGCTGGTGGGTATGCCCTTGACCATTGTGACCGGTGCCCTGGCCGCCAAGCTCATCCTCCCGGAACTAATCATTATAGAAGCGCTGATTCTGGCGGTCATTCTTGCGCCGACGGATGCCGCGCTGGGGCAAGTGGTGGTGAGCAGTCCGCGTGTGCCGGAGCGCATTCGCCAGTCGCTCAACGTGGAGAGCGGTTTGAACGACGGCATCGCGCTGCCGGTGCTGCTGTTTGTGGCGTCGTTCGCGATGGGCATGCACGGTGATGAACAGGGGACTGATTGGGTGTCCTTCGTGGCGCAGCAGCTCATCCTGGGACCGCTGACGGGTGTCCTGGTCGGCTGGGCAGGGTCCAGGGCGATCAACGCGGCTATCGACCGGGGATTCCTCACCCATGAGTTCTGCAATATCTACCTGCTCAGTCTTGCCTTCATTGCCTATCTGGCAGCGGATCTGGTTGGAGGCAACGGCTTCATCGCCGCCTTTAGCGCCGGCGTGGCCACGGGCAATACGCTGAAAAAGGTCAATGAAGAAATCTACGAGTTCGCAGAATCCGAAGGCCAATTGCTGAATCTGATTATCTTCTTTGTTTTCGGGGTGGCACTCCTTCCCCAGGTCTGGGGTCAGGTGAGCTGGAACATTATCGGCTACGCTCTGCTGAGTTTGACGGTGGTCCGAGTGATCCCTGTGTTTCTATCGCTGGCAGGCAAGCACATGCGCTGGGAAACGAGCCTGTTTCTCGGCTGGTTCGGCCCCAGAGGGCTGGCATCCATCCTGTTTGTCTTGTTGGTGTTGGAGCATGCGCAAATCGTCCAGGAAACACTGGTGTTCAACACGGTCATTGTGACGGTGGCCATGAGTGTCGTCCTGCATGGCTTGACCGCGCTGCCGGGCGTGAGTGCTTATGCTGCCGCCTTGCAGCTCTGCGAACGGCGCGGGGATGATCTATCCTCCGAACAGCAGGCGGTTGCCGCGATGCCGCTGCGGCTGTCTCCGAATCTCAAACAAGGAAACACGACCGATGACTGATGCCATTGACTCCTGGCTTACGCCACTGCTGTTTATCTCTGCCCCGGCCCTGATGATACTGTCGACAGCAGCAAGATATGCCCAGCTGCACGGTGAGATTCATTTTCTACAGGATCACGGCCAGGCCGGTGCCGGCCGGGACGTATGCAACACGGCACTGCTGAAACGCGCAACCTATTTTCGCAACGCCCTGGTGGCCCTGTACAGTGCGATAGCGATATTTGCCATTGCCAGCCTGTTGGGTGCGATTGTGTCGAACTGGTGGAGCCATGCGCTGCAATGGGTGGCGGCGCTGACGGTTGTGGGTATTGGTGCGGTCATATTCGCGGCCGTCAGCCTGGTGCGGGAGGCTCTGCTGTCCCTGCGTATCATTACCCTGCATTTCGATAACCTGGATCCTGACTGATCGTGATCGGGCATGCCCAGGTTTAAGGCAACAGTTTACGATTTACTCGAAGGTGTCCCGCGCCGTACGCGCGGTCAAAGAACATTCGACACCGTGCTCATTAGCCTGATACTGGCTAATGTGCTCGCCGTCATACTGGGCACCGTCAAAACCCTTAGCGGGCGCTACGAGACGCTGTTTCTAGCCTTCGAGATACTGTCCGTGGCCGCGTTCACGCTAGAGCTGATGCTGCGGTTCTGGGTATCCGACCGGTCTTCGGGCACAACGACCAAACAGTCTAGATGGCGATTCTGGGCCAACCCCTACACACTGACTGACACCCTGGCCATTCTGCCTTTCTATCTCGGTTTCCTGGTTAACGTCGACTTGCGACTGTTGCGGATACTTCGACTTTTCAGGGTATTTCAAATCAGTCCCTACTTTCGCAGTCTGGCTCTGTTGGGGTCTGTGATCAAACAGGAATACCGCCCCATGCTGTCGGCCCTGGCGGTTATTGCCATTCTGATGCTGTTCGCCGCCGCGGGGATCTACCTGCTGGAACGGGAAGGTCAGCCGGAGACCTTCGGTGATCTGCCTTCCGCCTTATGGTGGGTGGTCGTGACCCTGTCTACTGTCGGTTACGGCGATGCCGTGCCGGCGACGGGACTCGGGAGAATGCTGGGTGCGGCTATCATGATGCTGGGGATCGGGATGGTTGCACTGCCCGCGGGCATGCTGGCCTCGCGATTTTCCCAGGTTATGCACCGGCAACAGGACCTGTTTCGCCGTTTTGTCGAGGACAGCATCGAGGCAGAGGGCGGCGTTTCAGAGGAACTCGTCGAGCAGCGCAGGCAGGAGTTATTCATCAGCCGCGGTGAGGCGAAATCCGTCATCGCAAACTGTGTCGAGGAGTCGCAGCGGCAGACGAATTTTTGCCCGAATTGTGGCAGCAAATTACCCGGCGGAAAAACAGTATGAACAATGATAAACCCTGTTTAACATTAGAAATGGATCAATGCCATGTCACAACAACTACCCACGCTGAATCTCACTGACTGGAATCCCACCCGGGATACGCTTCATCAGTATGCAAGAATCGTCGGCAAGATACGTGGCCGCTATATGCCCAAATCCAAGCACTGGTGGCACATCACCCTCAGCGTGTCCGCTCGCGGGTTCACCACGACACCTTTCCCCATCGCGGGGCGGAGCCTGGAACTTACCCTGGACCTTGCGGCTCACCAGTTGGTGATCGAAAGCAGCGACGGCTGGAGCGCCAGCTTGCCGCTGGCCGGGCAAAGTGAGGTCGGGTTGTGCCGCCGGATCAGCGCCACGCTTACGGCAGCCGGCATCGAGCTGGAGCCGGATATCCTGGCGGCCTTTGACGGTGAAGAAATCCTGCCCTATGAAATCGAAGCGATAAACCACTTCCGCCAGGTCATCAACTGGGTGGATGCAGCCTTCAAGACCTTCAAGGGCGGGCTGCGCGAAGAAACCAGTCCCGTGCAGATCTTCCCGCACCATATGGACATTTCCATGAACTGGTTCTCCGGTCGTCTGGTACCGGGTGTCGACCCGGCGGATGAAGAGAGCGCCGATGAACAGATGAACTTCGGTTTTGTGACGGGCGACGATTCGATTCCGGATGCGTATTTTTATGTAACCGCCTATCCGGCCCCGGACAACTGGACGGAGCTGGCGCTGCCGGAAGGGGCTTACTGGCACACGGAAGGCTGGACCGGCGCGGTGCTGCCCTATGCTGCTGTAGTGGCGGCGCACAATCCGCAGCAGCTGCTGCTCGATTATCTGGGTAGTCTGCAAGCCCATGGCAAGAAGTTGATGGCCTAACGGCGTCCGAGTCAGGTTGACATCGAGTTCATGGCGAATACATCAAGAATACTTACTCGAGAATAAAACATGGAAGCAGCCGCAGCAATCGAAACTCATCGCGATACACTTATTTTGCAATTTGAGCGTGTCCGCAGCTATACGGAAACGCTCTGTCGGCCACTAGCGATTGATGACTTCCAGATTCAGTCGATCGTGCAGACCAGTCCGCCCAAGTGGCATATTGCGCATGTGACATGGTTCTTCGAGGCGTTCATTCTGTCTCGCTTTCTACCAGAATATAAGCCGTTTCACCCCCGCTTTGACTTTCTTTTCAATAGTTACTACTACACGCATGGTGAGATGTATCCGCGGCCGAAACGCGGTCAGTTGTCGCGACCGACCGTGGAAGAGGTGCACCAGTACCGCGCCTCTGTGAATGACAGGATGCGGGAACTGATGGATAGTGTGGACGATACGAAATGGGACGAGCTGGCGTTTCTCGTGATATTGGGCCTCAATCATGAAGAGCAGCACCAGGAACTGATGCTGATGGATGTTAAGCATAACTTTTCAGTAAATATCTTGAAGCCAGCCTATCGCCACGATCTTAAAACTCCATCTGGCGAGAGCCGTCCGATGCGGTGGCTGGAGCGGGCCGGTGGAATCCATCAAATGGGCCGTGGGGGCGAAGGCTTTGCCTTCGACAATGAAAGACCTCGGCATGACGTTTTGATGCGTGATCACCGCCTCGCAGATCGTTTTGTCACAAACAGTGAATACCAGGCATTCATGGAGGAGGGTGGCTATGACGACCCAGCACTATGGCTGTCCGACGGCTGGGCGTTGATTCAGCGAGAGAGCTGGCACCATCCACTCTACTGGGAGCAGATTGACGGTTGCTGGATGCAGTTTACCCTTGGCGGCATGCGTGAGCTTAACCCACATGAGCCGGTTAGCCATCTAAGTTATTACGAGGCGGACGCCTATGCGCGTTGGGCGGGTAAACGGTTACCCATGGAGGGCGAGTTGGAGACCATATTAGCCGAACGACCTGTCAATGGAAATTTTTCCGACAGCGAGCTGCTGCATCCTGCGCCAGCTGGTGATGCAGGTCAGTGGTACGGCGACCTTTGGGCATGGACCAGTTCCCCTTATACCGCTTATCCTGGCTTTAAACCACTAGCTGGTTCGGTGGGGGAATACAATGGGAAATTCATGTCCAATCAGATGGTGCTGAAGGGGGGATGCTGCGCAACGCCATACGGTCATACCCGCGCTAGCTATCGGAACTTCTTTTATCCAAATGAACGTTGGGCATTTACAGGGCTGCGCCTGGCAGAGGACGCTTGATGAGTAAGGTTACATTTCATCATTACAAGCCGGCCACATTGAGCATTCGCGACGTTGTGATTGATGGTCTTTCGCGGAGACAAAAGTCTATTATAGAAGATCACATGGCTCTCGTGCAGAAAACAGCGGTAGCCCTGTCGTATGTCGTCCACAGTGCTACCCATCTCAGGATTGTCGCTGAGCAGTTCAAGGCAGTGGGTGAGGGACTGAAAATAGGTTTCGGTTCGCTCGACACCGAAGTCGAGCACGGAGCGGGTCAGTATAGCCCCGATGTCATTGGCAGCCGCTTCGGAAAGCTTATACATCGAGACCGTGCCGGGCCTTGACGCTTTGCCAGATGTCCTCGAGACTGTGGTCAGACACGCCACTGTTTTCGCCAGCGATGAGTGCTTTGACGAGCGTTTCGCGCCGGTCATGATATTCCTGGTCACGACGGATGAGATCGCGGACATAGTCACTGGCATTGCTGTAGTGTCCGGTCTTGATCTGCTCTTCAACCCATTCCTTCATCAGGTCAGGCAGTGAAACATTCATGGTGGCCATGGTGGATACCTCCCGGCCCAAGAATGGCATATATTGACAAAGATTGCCAATATATGGCGCGCCTGCTGAGGTGAAAGTGCGGCTTGTTCTACTATCAACTGTTCAATCAATGGATGTCACATAGCGCCAAACAAGGCGAAACAGGGCTAAACAGGCAGATTTTATTGGACAGAAAAATCTTAAAAATACAATTAAATCAATAGGGAGCGCGGTTGAACAGCTACACTGCGAAACAGGCGGTCGGAACTCGAATATCCGTATGTGCAAAATCGAGCACAATTGCCACACCCGTGGTTTTAGCAGTTTATGTGAAACATTTAACCTAGATTCCGCAGTTGAACGGCCTGTGTGGTCGTCCTGAGTGTTCGGATGGCGTAGCAAAAAAATGAGTTAATGGCTGGTCCTTGATGAGTTTTTTTGCATAGCCAGGCGGGCACTCAGGGCGGCCACACGGGGCGTAGCGACTCACCCAAACGGTGAATCTGTTTAATCCATGAAAGATCATGCACACCAACACGTTAATATATCCTCGGAGCGGTCAACTGCGGAATCTAGGTTGAACATATCAGCCCGAATTTCTCACCACAAAGGATTTCCGTGTGTATCCGACGTGTTCTCAGGTAACAACGTGTTCCTGAAAAATCTTTCACGGACACGAGTTAACATGTTGTTCCTTTG
>CAMYLH010000015.1 GCA_947259065.1 uncultured Desulfobacterales bacterium | reverse complement strand
GGCGTGTTATACCACTCATAGGGCAATTGTTTGGTGACGGGAGCATAACCGGATAACAGCAGCTGCAGCCTGCAGCTCCAATGGCTGAAATTCGGAAAGCTAACAATTCCTTTTTTGCCAATACGCAGCATGGATCGAATCAAGGTATCGGGTTCGTAGACCTGCTGCAGAGTTTGACTCAAAATAACATAATCGAAGGTGTCTTCAGGATAGTCGAGAATTTCTTCATTGAGGTCGCCCTGGAGAACTGACAAGCCTTTTTCGATACATTGAGCAGCCTTGGATTCATTATGTTCGATTCCATTGCCGGTCGCCCCCTTATGGTTGATTAAGAATTTCAGCAAATCACCTTCACCACAGCCAAGATCGATCACCCGGGACCCCGGTTCAATCCATGAGGCGATGATCTGCAGATCAAACCGCATTTTATTATTTTGGGGTTTCGTTATAGACACGCTCTAAAAAGCCTTTGATCAAAGCGGATAGTCGCTCATTGGGTAATAAAAAGGCGTCATGGCCCCACTTGGCTTCAATTTCGCAAAAGCTCACATCCAGTCCGTTTTTCTTCATGGCCTTAACCATGGCCCTGGATTGGTAGGTTGGATAGAGCCAGTCGGAGGTAAAGGAGACCACCAAAAATTTTGCACCGGTCTTTGAAAACGCTTTCACCTCGGAACCATCACCATGCTGTCTTTCCAGGTCATAATAATCAGCGGCTTTGGTGATATACAAAAAAGAGTTGGCGTCAAAGCGTTCCACAAATTTTTTGCCCTGGTAACGCAGATAACTCTCCACCTGGAAGTCGGCATCAAAATTAAATGAAAAATCACTTTTATCCTGCAGCCGGCGCCCAAATTTATGGCGCAATGATTCATCCGACAGGTAGGTAATATGACCGATCATGCGGGCCACCGCCAACCCGTGATCCGGTTTCGGCCCAAAGTAATATTCTCCATTATTCCATTTGGGATCGGCCATAATCGCCTGTCTGGCCACTTCGTGAAAGGCGATGGTCAAAGCAGAATGTCGGGTGGTGCTTGCCAGTGGAATTGCCGCGGTCACCATCTCGGGGTATCTGGCGCACCACTCCAACACCTGCATACCCCCGATGGACCCTCCGACAGCGGCCAGTATTTTTTTTATTCCTAAATGATCCATCAATGCTTTTTGGGCATCGACCATATCTCCGATGGTGACTACCGGGAAATCAAGCCCGTACGGCAACACGGTTTTCGGATTGATGGAACAGGGTCCGGTGGAGCCCATGCAACTGCCGATAATATTGGAGCAAACAACAAAATATGTGTTGGTATCAATTCCCTTGCCGGGACCCACCATGTTATCCCACCAGCCGGGCTTTTCGTCGTCAGCTTTGTAGTAGCCGGCTACGTGAGAATCTCCGGACAGGGCATGCAGAACCAGAATGACATTACTTTTGTCTACATTCAGCGTACCACAGGTTTCATGGGCCAGGGTTACGGGACCCAGTCTGGCACCGCTTTCTAGCACCATTTCTCCCGGCGGTTCGGCAAACGTGTATAACTTCTTTTCCACGATTCCCACCGAGTTGGCGTCTTTATCATGCTCGATGTATTCGCTCATGCTGACTATCAGATTAACTCAGTTGATTTAGAACATAATGGTGTGGCTTTTAAATTGTAGTTGCACCTTGAGATGGATACGGGATACTGGATGCTCGATGCTGGATAAATGCCACCAGCAACTGTTCCTTTATCGAGTATCAAGTATCAAGCAACGAGTATCTATTCCAATTTTTAAAGTTTGGCAAACGCCTGCTCCAAGTCTCCGATAATATCATCAATATGTTCTATGCCGACCGATAATCGGATCAGATCCGGCGTCAGGCCGCCGGCTTTTTGCTGCGCTTCGCTCAATTGCGAATGGGTCGTGCTCGAGGGATGGATCACAAGGCTTTTGGCGTCTCCCACATTGGCAAGGTGAGAGAAGAGTTCCAAATTTTCTACAAATTTACTTCCGGCCTCAAGTCCCCCCTTGATTCCGAATACTACCATTCCACCGAACCCATTCTCAAGATATTTTCCGGCAACCGGGAATGTGGGGTCGTCCTCCAATCCCGGATATCGCACCCAGTTAACCTTTGAATGTGTTTTCAGATGCTGTGCCACGCTCATTGCGTTTTCACAGTGGCGCTGCATTCGAAGCGGTAAGGTTTCCAGTCCCTGCAGAAACATCCAGGCATTATCCGGAGAAATACAGGCCCCAAGATTACGTAAAGGTACCAGCCGCATTCTCATAATAAAAGCCAGGGGATTAAGATCTCCCAGATCTTGGGCATAACGAATCCCGTGGTAACTTGCGTCGGGTTCATTATAGAGTCTGAATTTGGGATCTGTCCAGTCAAACTTTCCGGAATCAATAACGATGCCGCCGATGCCGGTGCCGTGTCCTCCCATCCATTTGGTGAGCGAGTTGACCACGATATCGGCGCCGTATTCGATACTTTTCAACAAATGAGGTGTCGTAAAGGTTGCATCAACAATCAGCGGAAGTTTGTGCATGCGGGCAATTTTGGAGACTGCCCCGATGTCGGTGACCTCGAGCAGCGGGTTGCCGATGGTTTCAATGAAGATCGCCCGGGTTTTTTCCGAAATTGCCCTTTCAATATTATCCGGATTCCGGGGATCAGCAAACTTTACCTGGATATTAAATTGGGGTAATATGGCGTCAAACATGGTATAGGTGCCGCCGTAAAGATTATTGGCGGATACGATCTCATCGCCGGCCGAACAGATATTGATTATGGAGTAATAAATAGCTGAAGTACCCGAAGCAAGTGCCAGGGCGGCCGTACCCCCTTCCAGGGCTGCAACCCGTTGCTCCAGAACGTCCTGGGTCGGATTCATGATGCGGGTGTAAATATTGCCAAGTTCTTTAAGAGCAAAGAGATTGGCGGCATGTTCGGTGCTTTTAAACACATAAGAAGAAGTCCGGTGCACCGGAACTCCTCTGGCAGTAGTAGCTGCATCCGGTTGTTGACCGGCATGCAGGCATAATGTTTCAAATTTGTAGTCGTTACTCATAACCCGCCTCCTTTGGTAATTTAAATCAGAATTGAAAACCTGTAGGTCCAAGATTCTTCACGAATTAATCCTGATGCTCGATTCACCTCGCCTTCAGCATGGAATTGAGAGAGCCGCTTTTAAAACCATCCAAATCCAACGCAACATAGACGAATCCCAGTGCATGGAATTTTTGACAAATTTCATTGTGGTGTGTCCATATGGTTTCAAAATCCGCCTGAGGCACTTCGATTCTGGCCGTATCACCATGGTGACGGACCCGTAGTACCCGCAATCCAAGGTCGAAGAGAAAATCTTCGGCTTGTTCCACCTGGCTCAGTTTTTTCGGCGTCACTTTTTCCCCATAGGCAATTCTACTGGCCGTGCAGGGCATGGCGGGTTTATCGGCAATTTCCAGATCATAGTATGCGCATAGGTCCCGAATGGTTTGTTTGCTAAAACCCAGTTCAAGGTATGGTGCCTGAATCGACGCTTCCCGGGCTGCCTGTATCCCCGGCCGGTAATCTCCGAGGTCATCCACATTGACACCGTAGCTTATTTGCCAGGGTTCAATATCGCGAGATCCCTGTAATTGTTTGCGGAGTACTTCGATCTTTGCGAATAGTGCCTTTTTACAGTGATAACAGCGATCCGCCTGGTTTGCCTGGTAGCTCGGATCTTCTAATTCCTGTGTTTGAATGATTTGAAGCGGGATACCATGTTTTTGTGCAAAACCAAGGGCATTGCGATATTCACGGCGTGAAAGCGACGCACTGTCGGCCAACACTGCCATCATCTGTCCACCCAGAACCCTGTGCGCAGCAAATGCAAGCAGGGCACTGTCCACACCCCCGCTGTAAGCAATCATGGTCTGCTGCATTTTTTTTAGATATTCTTCCAATTTTTGGGCGCTTCGTCGCGGTTCCAAATTGCTCCCCCCTTGCCGTGAATGAGTCCCTTATTTATGCAATAAGACGGCCCTGAAATTAACCATAATCTGATAGACAAAGCATATAGAGTTTAAATGTATTCACTGGTACCAACTTCCCGGAATCACCGACCTGGAGATACTAAAAGGTCTTTGGCAGGCAGTCAGGAAGAAAAAAGGAGGGGTGATCAAAAAATGCTGTTAAAAACCTCACAGGAGCGGCAGACATTCATCTTCTCATTCCAGTTCTTGCGAACGCCTCCGCCACAGATGGTGCCATTGATAAACCAGCAAAGGTTTCCACTTTTAAACTCCCAGGCTGGACATTCCTTCTTTCGTTCGGTAGGACATTTTTTTATTCTCCAGCATGGCTTATTGGCGTTGGGGCTGCTGGAAATCCGAGAAACCAAAAAAAACAATTGTCGTTCCACCGCAGGCGGAATGGTGCGCCACCCTTGTTCATAGCTGTGAATGGCTTTCAAGGATGTTCCCAGCAGTTGCGACATCTGTTTTTGGGTTTTATTCAATTTTTTCCGAAAAGATTTGAATTCATTGCTGTCCATCAAATTAATTCCTAGTTCCCAGTTTTTTAATTTTCAGTCTACATGTTGTTACATTGTGGTAGGGTTGTCAATAAAAAATTCGTGAATCCCATTCCCGTCGTTTGATTAGGTTTCTGAATTCCAATCCGAGCGAGACCCCAAGATGATGATATTTAGCCGCCGATCGCATTAAACCAGATCGAATGCACTTCATTAACGGTATCTTTAACCTCTTTTAAAGCGTTCAAAAGACGGGTGTACATCATGGCCAAACCGATATTTTCGGCCAGCACCAGCAAAGAATCGATATCCTGTTCAGAAATGTCCCACTGATCATGGTGATACAAACGCAGGGCTCCGATATTCTTGCCATAGAATTTAATCGGCAGCGAGACTATGGCGCCGATTCCCTCTTCTCTGGCTTCCTGGGGATATTGTAAAAGCCCCGCGTCGTTCAGATCGCGGATGATTACGGGCTTCCCCTTTTTAATGTCACCAATACTCTTGCCTGAAAAAACCGGTCCTTTGTTCAGGTAACCGATGCTAAGACCGAAACTTGACAGCAATTCAAGTTCTCCACTCTCCGGCTCCAGAGCAAAAATAGAGCATCCCTTAATTTCCAGTGTGCCGACCAGCAGCTGTGTTAAATGGCTGGTCATAATTTCAAGGTTGTCCGAATGCGCGATGGCTCTGGTGACTGCTTTAAAGACGTCAATATCTATTTTTTCTGCGTTACCCATGGAATACCTCCTCACCTGTTATTCGTCTGCAGGTCTTATGAGTTGCGGTGGTTTACGGATGATAGCCGGTTGCAGACAGGTTTCAGGACACAATGCAGACGGTGGTATTTTTTAAAGCCGATACGATTTTGCTGAATACGCTTCCGGTAAAGAATCGGCTGGCTTTGCCGGACTTATGATTGAGAACGATCACGCTGAATTTATCCTTAGAGCAAAACTCAACGATTTCGGCTGCAATATCCTTTTTACGGGGTTTGAAAACAGTGTTTATGCAGCCCTGTGAAAAGCCACCTTGCACCAGCTTCTCTTCCACAGCTTTAAGCTCGGTCTCCTGCTGCATGATTTTCTGACTGAGATAACTCAAGTTTCCTTTCATCTTTCCCATAACCGATGTGCTCTCGGCTTCAATTTCGGGAAGCGGCGTGTAAGCATGAAAGAGGGTGATTTCCACATCCTCAAGATGGCCGAATATGCTGTTGGCAAATGCCAGGGCCTTTTGATCGAGGGTCGTGAAATTATAAGGAAGTAATATTTTTTGGGCAGCCATCATGTTCCTCCTTATATCTAGGTTATGGTTTATAAAATTCCGACCACTATCCAGGTGACGGAAATCAGGAGAAAAATTGATTAGATCCGTAGCTGATCGATTGCATTGAGATAAACCGGTGTTCATCGAAGAATCAGTATCGGCGAGTATCCAAGCTCAAACCAGACGAGTCGCTCAAGGATTTTGTAAAATTTCAAACTGTCGGTTGATCCTCTCCGAATTCGTCAACGCCTGGTGTTGGTTTATAATTGCCACAGGGTAGCAATCAGTGTCAATAAAAATATCTTTTTGAAAACTTCGAAATACCCTCACGGAATTTTAATTCATGGGCAATTTGCAACACAATGACAATTATTTGTATCAATTTGAGAGGGTGGGCTGCGGAGAAAATTTATAACATATTAATATAATTATATAAAAATATTTATGAAAACCTGGCGTGTTTCTTGCTTTATTCTTTCTACTAGCCTGACGAGCCCGCATTCAGACAATACAATTTTACCTAATGGTGGTTTCTTGAAAAATATGTATTTGAAATGGAAGCAAATCTACACAGTTGTTTTCCTGACAGCGATTGTGGTAGGTGTCAGTTGCCGATCGGATGCCCGAGCAGAATCCAATCTCTTTCCTGTTTATCCTATCATTCAGCCTAATGTCACGTTTTGGACCGACATTTACACCCGTTATGCATCCAATCAAGGCGTTATCCATGACAAGCGCCATATGAACCGCATTTACGGCAGCATCGAACTTGCAGATCCGGATCTTCCCGGTGGTAGAAAAATCAATCGGCAACGAATAAAAAAAGCCAAAAAGAAATATAAAAGAATTTTGGCCAAACTTATGCGTGGCGATCCTCCTTCCGGATTGCTAGAAAATCAGGTGGCGACCCTGTTTGGTCCGGATTCCAAACCGGGAGACTTTCGCTTAGCCATGAGAAATATCCGCTGCCAGATCGGACAGAAAGATCGATTTCTTGCCGGTATTATTCGGTCAGGTGCCTACATTGATAAAATCAAGCAGACCTTTCGCAGCGCCGGTTTGCCGGAAGATTTGGCGTATCTGCCCCATGTAGAGTCCTCATTTAATCCAAGGGCATACAGCAAATTTGGTGCCGCTGGCATCTGGCAATTTACCCGGTCCACGGGCAGAAGTTATTTGAGAGTGGACTATATCATCGATGAACGTCGGGATCCGATTCTTTCATCTTTTGCAGCCGTAAAATTTCTCAGGCATAACTACCGGAAATTGAAAACCTGGCCCATGGCCATCACCGCATATAATCACGGCACCGCCGGTATGCTGCGGGCTCAAAGATCCCATGGCAACTATGAGACAATTTTTAAGAACTACCGCAGTCGAATTTTTAGGTTCGCATCCCGTAATTTTTATTCGGAGTTTTTGGCGGCCAGGGAAGCCGCCGAAAATTATCGCCAATATTTTGGTGACTTGAAGCTGGATAGCCCCACTAAAAGTATAGAAATCGTGTTAAACGGCTATGTGTCGTTACCGGAGGTTGCGCGGCATTTAAAATTAAGCATTGCCGAATTGCGCAATTTAAATCCCGCGCTGCGGCATCCGGTTTTTCTCGGACAAAAGTATGTACCCGGGGGCTATCGACTGCGGCTGCCGGAAAAGAACAATGAAGGAATTGAAAATATAACGGTTTATTTGCCTGACAAGCTCTATCGGCACCACCAGAAACGGAGCCATATTTACACGGTTCGCAGGGGAGATACAGCCGGAAAAATTGCCAGAACTCACGGTGTCAAATTAAATGATTTATTGGCAGCGAACAACTTGGGCGCTCGTGCGACCATCTATATCAACCAGAATATAAAGATTCCACTGCCGGATGAAAAAACCACAAACAGCGCCGGTCGCGACTTGTATGCCCCGAAAAAACACAGGGAATCCCAATTTCCAAAAGCTCAACCGGTCAACAAACCGCCTGAGCCAAATCCCATGCTGGAGTTTATGCTCGCCCAGAATACCGGTGACCACACTCGCCATGCCGAACCGCTTCCTGTCGTTATATCCGAACAGTCGCTGGCAGTGAAAGATAATTCTGAGCAGCGGTCAATTCCGACAACAGACCTCTGGCAGCTAAAACAGGTCACATACGAACCGCAGCTAAAACCGGAAATGGTTGAGAGTCACTTCGTCGTGAAACGTGTCTGGAAACAGCGTGGAATTCCGGTCGGAACCATTCGGGTGGAAGCAGAGGAGACTCTGGGGCATTATGCCGAATGGCTGAACGTTACGGCCGCGGCAATCAGGCGGTTGAACGGCTTGCGCTACGGCCGTTCGTTGCATCTTAGCCAGCAGATCAAGATTCCTTTGCACCGAACTACCCAGGAGGAGTTCGAAGAAAAACGTTTTGAATACCACCAGGAGTTGGCCGAAGACTTCTTTGCTTCCTATCATATCGGAAAGGTACTCACCTATTCCATCAAAAAGGGAGACAGTATTTGGTCCCTTTGTCACCAGGAGTTTGAGGTTCCGCTGTGGCTGATAAAACGATACAATGCTGACGTGGACTTCAACGCGCTCATTCCATCACAGCAGCTCTTGATCCCGGTGGTGGAGAAAAACGCCTAAATCTGCTAAATCGGCGGGGCAATGGTAACCAGCAGCCTCAGATCGGTTATAGCACGAAGTCCATGGGGTTCGGCAATATCACTGATGACCACATCACCGGTTTTCGCCGGCAAAGTTATCCCGTCTTTTCCCAGAAACTCTCCTTCCCCTTCAACGATAACTAGGCTCAGCTGCCCTTCAATATCGTGGCTGTGCACCGGAAGCTCCTGCCCGGATTTGAAGTTAAAATTCAGGATTTTAAAATAAGGGGAATCGTGCACCAGTAATTTTTTAAAGGCTTTATCCGAAAAATCATTTTCCTCATAAAGGTTAAGCTGTTTCATATTTTATCTCCGTTTAAATCACTTTGAGCCTTTTTTATGTTTAGTATTGAAGCTATAATACCTTTCTTCCGGGTTGATGTGCATTGATTTAAGTCAAAACTTAATGAAAAAGTTCCGAAAATCCAGTGCCGTTTCCAGGACAACGGGCTTAAAGGGATAACAACAAGAATAAATATGTTTCCTACTCTTCGCCTTATCAAATAGCTTAAATTTCATTAAAGTGCACAGTATGTGTAGGGAAAAATCATCATCGGTTTCTGCCGGCAGAAGCTTATTATTATTCAATAACCTGAATTTATTTAATATTATTTTCTTATCAGCACCTGGCATGGTATGTGCTATTATGAAAAAGTGTAAATCCTTTTGAAGATAAAATCAAATTTAGCAATTTTTTTTTGGCAAGCTTGGTTTTCAAATCAAGGAGTATTGGTATGAGCGAGGAAAAAAGAACTGCCTTAATTGTCGATGATGAGGAAACAGTACTTGATATTGAATCTATTATGCTGCAGAGGATAGGTTTTAATACCTTGAAAGCAAACAATTCCGCAGAAGCCTGTCAACTCTACGAAGATAAAAAAGAACATATTGACATCGTTGTACTGGATATGGTTATGCCGGACGAAAGTGGAGCCAACACATACAAACGGTTGAAAAAGCTGAATCCTGATATTAGAGTGCTAATTACTTCCGGATTGGAGAAAAACGGAAATGTTGATGAGATTTTAAATGATGGTCAAAATGGTTTTATTCAGAAGCCATTTAAATTTGATGAGCTTACTAACAATATTGATAGAATGTTATCATTGAAGAAACGCTTTCGCACTGCTTCAGGTTTAGACGATTCCTCTTGAAGTCACCTCTATTAGAAGTTAAACTATCTCTCCTCCAGCAGCGTTATGCGGCTGAATCGAATGGCCGGATCCGCTAAGCAATTCAAACTGAAGGTTTTGGTTATTTTGCGGTTCCCCGATAAGTCCCTGCTTTTTTCAGGGCCGCTTCCATCTCTGCGGTTGTAATGACGGCAGGGTCATAATAGACCGTGTTGATCTCTTTAAAACCGTGGAAGCCTTTTTCAATCTTATTAATCCCATCCAGCCCCTCCAGGGCTGCCTGACCGACATCATATCACGTGACAAAGAAGACCGCTGTGGACAGGCCATCCCGGTCGGCGTGTACCAAACCATATCCGGTCAATACGATCAGCCCAAGCATCGTAGCAGCCGTCAAGATTTTGATGATTCGTGGATGAATATGGATCATGAGTTTTTATCCTTTCGTTTATTGATATAGATTTCGCATTTCTTTGGAAATATAGCTGTAAATATAAGGTTAAAAAATTGCGGGTTCATCACGAAACGATAACATTTTAATCACAAAAGAAATACATTATTAGGCAGGGGATTTGGCAGGAAGCTGAAAGCTGAAGGTTGTGCCGGAACCCAGTGCGCTGACGACATTTATAGACCGGTCGTGCAATTCCAGGATTTTTTTGGTAATCGCCAGCCCCAGTCCGGAGTGACCCTGCTCAGACTTGCGGCTCTTATCCAGTTGATAAAACCGGTCGAAAATGTGGGCCAGTTCTTCTGCCGGAATGCCGTAGCCGGTGTCACTGATCTGAATCGCAATATCTTCATTTTGCGGCCTGAGCACCAAACTGATGGTGCCGCCGCGGGAGGTATTTTGAATGGCGTTTTCAATCAGGTTTTCCAGCACTCGCTCTATCAGACCGATGTCGGCATTCACAAAAGGAAGGTCATTTTCGATTTTTGTTGAAAGGGCGATTTGTTTTTCACCGGCCTTTAATTGAAATTTCTGGACCACATCATGGGCAAGTTCACTCATGTTAAAGGGCTCAGGTTCCACCCGAATATCGGAGGAATCAAGCTTGGCAAGCTCCAAAAGTTCGCTGACCAGTTTGCTCAGCCGTTCACAATGTTTGATGGCTGTTTGCAGGTAGCTTCGCCGCTCTTCCGGCCCAAGGCTGTCCTCTTTCAGGAGCAATGTTTCGATATAGCCCTGCAATGTGGCCAGGGGCGTGCGTAGGTCATGAGACACATTGGCGATCAGCTCGCGGCGCGTAGCATCGGCCCTTTGCAATTGCTCCATTTGATCTTCGATGCGTGCTGCCATCTGCGTAAAGGTTGACCCCAAACGGTCGATTTCATCGGCCCGATGACCGCTTTTTTGTGGCAGAAATTCGATCTTTGCCTTCCGGGTGCCACTTCTAAATGCATCCATGGCATTGGCCAGCCGTTTGAGCCGACCCGTTAGTGAGGCAAATAATACCAACCCGGCAACCAGGGCAAACAACAAGCTGGCAAAAATCATCCAGGTACTTAACTGTAAAATATAGCTGGCTTTTAGTTTTTGGACGACGCTGTCATACGTCTCTCCGCCTAAAATTACATACAAATAGCCTTGCAGTTTCCCTTTTTCAGGAATACGCGCTGCTGTGAAAACCTTTTTGCCGCGGGGGCTCCGGGGATCTTCACCTGACACGGGAATGGTAGCATGACCTTCGAGCAACCGTCTGACAGGTCCCAAGTCCACGCGCTTACGTTTGACTTTGTCGGGAGCGGCTGAAAACGCCAGGATGGTCCCCTCGGTGTCTAGAAGGTAGATTTCGATACTCGGATTTATCACCATGAGCATATGGAAAATGTCCTCTAGGGCTTCCTGGTTAACGCGATTATCCTGCATCAGAAGCCTTTCGGCGACAATGTGATCGGCCAATTTGTTGTTGAGGCGCTGGTTGACCTCCTGTTGGTACATGTCGGTGGAAAATATGGTCACCACTATAATGGCCAGCCCCACCAGGCAAAACAGGCCGGTCAACACGGCCGCCAATTTCGAATATAAAGATTTAAACATTCTTGAATTGTTCCTCAATTATCGAATTCTGCAAATTTATACCCGACGCCCCAGACAGTCAGAATATAGTCCGGCTGGGCAGGGTTTGCTTCGATCTTGGCGCGCAGGCGATTGATGTGTGAATTCACCGTGTGCTCGTAGCCGTCATGGCCGTATCCCCACACCTCATCCAACAATTGCGAACGCGTAAAAACCCTCCCGGCTTGCCGGGCAAAATGTAGCAGCAAATCGAATTCCTTGGCCGTCAGATCAATAGTTTTGTCGCTCAGTAGCACCGTGCGTTTCTGGGGATCAATGACCAAATCTGCGGCCCGGATGAGTGGTGGTTTGTCCTGCCGGCGGTCGGATTGCAGCTCATCGATGCGACGGAAAATGGCCTTGACCCTGGCCATCAACTCACGGATGCTGAATGGTTTGGTGACATAATCGTCTGCTCCGATTTCAAGTCCCAGCACACGATCGAGTTCCGTTGATTTTGACGTCAGCATCAGAATGGGCGTGTACGAGGGCTGGGCGCGAATACGACGGCAGATTTCCAATCCGTCGACGCCGGGCAGCATGAGATCAAGAATAATCAGGTCATAGGGGTTAGATGTAATTTGAGCCCAGCCGGCATTCCCATCGAACGCAAGGTCTACGTCGTAAGTGAGATCACGCAGGTGGAGCTCCAGCAACCGGGCAAGGTCTTTGTTGTCTTCAACAACCAGGATTTTTCGCGACATGAGTTCCACCTAAGGGGATAAAAAAGAATTTTTGCATATTTTTTACAATCTGTTGGTATGCGCCAGAAGAAAAAATTCTTTTTAAAAATCAGCGGCCACCAGCAGAGGTGGCCCCGGCCCCTTCCAGGGGCCATCCTCATACCCCCAGCTCCGCTGGTGGTCGCTGATTTAACTCTTTACTTTCATCCCATTTTTATTTTGATTCATTCTTTTCGCAGCCAAAAGTGCGATTAATGCCATCTCCACCTGGGTTTTCCACTCCAGCGCAGTTAGCCTCCACTGGTCGCATTCTTCCGGGTCGGCATCCCGCTCAAAGGCGGAACGTGCCTCACTTAATGATAAATGGTCATAACACCAGGCGGCAAAAGAGTCGTCTGCCAAATAGGTGGATGGGCTAGTTTGAGCATCGGCTGTGATGCAGGCTCTTAGTTCTTCAGGTGTCGAGGCCGGCATGTTCATGATCGATAAAAAGGATCCCGTTTAAGTGGTCGATTTCGTGCGACAGCAAGGCTGCATATTCTTTCGTTGCCGCCAGTTCATTTTCCCTATTGTCGAGCCCTTTATATTTTACCTTGATAAAAACGGGTCGGTTGATAATTTTCCGTTCCGTGTCGGGCAGAGACACGCAGCTTTCGTAACCGGAATAGATTCCGCGCCTTACAACGATTTCAGGGTTGAGGAGCACTTTGACCTCTCCATAAATACCGCAGGCTATCAACCGTTTCGATATGCCCACCTGGGGAGCCGCCAGTCCTCTGCTCAGAAAGGCTTTAGAAAAAAAGCCGATCAGTGAATAATACCTCAAAGTGGCAACCATCTGTTGGCCCAACGATATGATGTTGTCATCAATCGCATCCACGGGGCTAGATATTTTGCGAAGAATCGGGGCCGGAAATTCAAAAATCTTTTTGACTCCGGTGTGGTGCTTATAGATATTAAGAAAACCGGTCCCTGCCCCTGCTGCTAGGGCGCTGAGTAATCCAAATTTCAGAAGATCTCTTCGTTTCATCAATGGGTTCACTGGAAATAAAAAGATACAAATGGGACATGCCAAAATTTTCAATGTACTTTCATATCATAGACCATGTTAGAATGAAAGTGCGGATCAGCTAAGATACACGGCAAATACCCTCCGATGGTGTTTGGTGCACCTCTACAAAAAATGGGCGCACAGCTCCAGTTTAGCTGTTGCAAAATAAAGCATACTTGGCTAAATTTGTTTATATTTGGGAAAACAAAAAATTCTTAGAGTCGTATAAATTTTTCAACGGATCGAGGTTCACTGCGGACCTGAGGCGGTGGGTCGCTAGGCAAGGAAATGTAATGCTTCTTGAAGGAAAAGCGGTCTCGATAGGAAGGAATTCAAGCTTCCATCCTAAATCTACCCTGAAAATTAGCTTCGCATGAGGCCAAAAGGGTAAAGGCCCACTTTTTTAAGGCACAACCAATAATCGCCGAATCTCTTCTATAGACACCCAATGCATATTGGGATACTTTGGGGTCCTGTCATTTTTCAGGCGGCCCAGATTTTTTACGGTTCGGGGATAATTTTTGCGATGAACACCCTGTACCTCGCCCTTGAAGCCAAACACAAAATATACCTGGCCATTGGCCATGCGCAAAACATTGAAATAGGGTTTGGCGGCAAAATAGCCTTTGTACGGAAGCGCATTAAATTTTGCAGCAGCTTTCTCAAAATTCTCGATTTTTTCGCGGTTACCTATCTCGGCCATATCCACCACCAGGACTTCATATGGGGTTGCATACAACACCGGGGCGAAAAATAAGATGCACAAACTAACCATGTATGGAATCTTCATGCGCCTTACCCAGAAAGGCCGGGGAAAATCGAATGGTGAATATTGCCGATTAATTATTGAAGGCATTCTATCATTTTATTCGTAATTTGAAAACCCGGCACTTAAAACTGCAGGCTATGTGATTGATAAACCAACAGATGTTCTCAGGGTGACCATATTTTTTCTAAAAGGAGCTGATGCTATGCCGAAATCCCAAGAAAAATCCTACAGTAAATGCGCCGAATGTGGGCTTGAGACCCAGGAAAGGATCTGTATGACCCATGAGGGAAAGGCTTCCAAAAACTGCCCCACCCTTACTCAGAAAAACATTTTAATGGAAGCAAACAAAGCGTATGAATCGCCCGGTACATATGAATTTGCACGCAAGGCCTCTATCCAGGAAGCCGACTGTTATGCCAACCGGGACCAGAAACCGTATGTCATGCAGCCTACCAAGACCCGTATCGTCGAGATATTTGAGTTTGCCGAAAAAATGAACTTCGAGCGGTT
>CAMYLH010000014.1 GCA_947259065.1 uncultured Desulfobacterales bacterium | reverse complement strand
CCTGCAACTTATCGAAATCACGGAGGGAAATATGGCTCAGGCCGCTAGATTGGCGGGGAAATACAGGGCGGATTTGTATGAACTTTTAAAAAAATACGATCTCAAGCCGTCCAATTTCAGAAAAAAGCAGTAGCCAAATATAGGTCGAATTGGTGGCAAGGGTACTGAGTATCATAATGGTGTCGGCCTTGCCGGCAGCGCGGGCTGTCGCCACTTCACCCTCAGGATACGCCATAGCGTGAAACGCCGTCGGAGCGACCAGAATCGGCATGGAAACCGTTTGCCCGAGTATCGTGGTGGTAAGATCCCGTTTGCTGATATCCCTCAGTACCCGTGGCTTCAACTTAATCCGTTCGTAGGCGCTGTGATTTTCGTGCAGTGTAATTTCATCATTGGCACCACTCCTATAATAGTCATAGGCGATTTTTGACAAGGTCTCACGGGCGGCAGCCTCATAGTCAAACACATTGACAAGCTTTTTCTGATCCACGGCCATGTTTCACTCCTTTTATTCGAGTATAAGTAATGGTTCAATTACTAAGCCACAAAAGTCATCATTAATTCTATTGATGCGGTTTTTACGAGAAATTTGGAACAAATTTAATCCGCGGCGGACGAGGGTTTAATTCCCCGCCCCTTGGGGCGACTAAAATTTTCCGATTAATACCCCGTTGCTTGCAGCGGGGTAGTTCATTCTTCATATTCCTATTTTAGGTATAGGTGTCTAAGTGGCTGAACTTTTTTGGATTGCTGAGCAGATTTACCACCGGAATAGCGCACAGGAGATTTCGTGTCAAGATGCAAAGTAATGCTTTAAACCAGCAAATACATTAACCGCAGACACCCGCAGACAAGCCGCGGACAAAAAACCTCTTTTGTTCATACCTGAAAATTAACTTGACAGGGTCAGCTGAACTCGATATCAAGCAATCCAATTTTAAGAAAGTTACTGTCGCCCGCGCGGCGACTTATGTAAGGTTATGTCAGGCAAAAGCCATCCCGACCTTTGATCGGGATGGCTTTTGATTTTTTGGGTTGATGCCGAATCCGATTACACCGGGAAAAAAATTCAAAAGGATCGTAAAATGCTTATTAAAGTATCGGTTTTATGTGCCTATTTCCTGATCGTTCTGGCCATCGGTTTCATTGCCCGTACTCGCTGGAAATCGTCGCCCGAAGCTTACTTTCTGGCAGACAGGAAACTGGGCCCCCTGATTCTGCTGGGAACCATGGTGGCAACTAATTTTTCAGCGTTTACCGTCTTTGGGACCTCCGGTGCCGGTTACCGGGACGGCTATGCCTTTTTCCCGATCATGGGATTTGGTACCGGGTTTATGGCCCTGACCTTCTGGATTATCGGCCGTAAAATCCGGCAAGTCGGCAGAAAATACGCCCTGGTGACCCCGCCGGAACTGGTTAAGGAATTGTATCAAAGCCCTTTTCTATCCTTCTTATTCGCTCTGGTCATGATCATTTTCACGATTCCCTACCTCGCGCTTCAACCCATGGCGGCCGGTTACGCCCTGGAAGCGCTGCTGGGTCTACCGTATTTTTATGGCTGCATTGTGGTAACCGCTATTATCCTGGTCTACACCTTGCGTGGTGGATTGCGGGCCGTGGCCTGGACGGATCTGTTCCAGGGTCTGATCATGTTTCTTTTGCTATTTTCATCCCTAGTCATCGTGGCGCAGCATCATGGCGGATTTGTGACTGCCAATCAAAAGGTCCTGATCTCCAACCCGGAGCTTTTTTCACGCCCCGGCGCTCTGGGCAAATATTCGCTGGGAATCTGGTTTAGTTTCATGGTCCTCTGGTTTTTTTGTGATCCGATGTTTCCGCAGCTTTTCCAGCGCTTTTTTTCCGCAAAAGACGATCGCAGTATTGCCCGCATCATGATTTTTTATCCGCTGGTGTGCACCGTGGTCTTTTTTATGCCGATTGCCATAGGGGTTCTGGGACACCTTTCCTATCCCGATCTGATCGGCAAACAGGCCGACCGCATCCTGCCCATGGTGATGACATCGATCTCGGGTGATTTTATGTCCGCCCTCGTCATCGCCGCGGGGCTGGCAGCACTCATGTCAACCATGGACTCCCAATTGTTGACCTTAAGTTCCATTTTTACCCGGGATATATTTTCGTTTTTTGGTAAAGCCAAAAAGAAGACCAGTGTCGCCGGCCGGATTTTTGTAATCCTGCTGAGTCTGACCGGACTGGCACTGGCATACAAACCCCCGGCAACCATTCTTCAGATTGCCACCCAGACTTTCACGGGTCTTGCGGTTTTGTTCCCCACAGTAATTTTCGGACTCTATTTTAAAAAGGTCTTCTCTCTTGCCGCGATTCTTTCCATTGGCTGCGGTGAGGCGGCTTTAATCGGATTCTATTTAAAATGGCTGCCGAATTCTATTTTCCTGCCGGTCATCTGGATCATGCTGATCACGTTTGCCGTCTATCTAACAATCCATGGTGTATTGCTGTGGCAAGAAAACATGCTGCAGTTCCGTCTGCCTGAATGGATTCACGACCGGTATGTTTGGCTCCTTGCGGCAATCTTTCTTTTGGCCATGGATTTCTGGGCATGGGGCCGGGTGGAGCCGGTCATTTTCGGAGTTCCGATATGGGTGGGGTATTTTGTCATCCTGTCCGCTTTGCAGACCGTTGTGATGGTGTATTTAATTCGGAGGGTAGATCGGGCAGAAACTGATCCACTAAAAAGGTCTCGTTAAATGCTCCGGTGCCTAATACGGCCTTCGATACTATGATAATATTTTAAGCGGTTCCCGTAGTTGCTTTTTTCTTAAACCGACCTTTTCGTCACGTACAAGAGTGCGCGAAAGCGAATACCTTTTTTATTTCGACTTTTCCGATATATGTTGAGTGCGAGCGTTTCAAGTCAATCGGCTAAAACAATCAGTCCGTCGACAGCCACAGGTGAGCCATTGTCGATGACCAACGGGTTGATATCTATTTCCTGAATTCGTGGATGGCAGTGACCCAGCTCGCTTAGACGCACAAGTATGCGGGCAAACGCCTCTCTGTCGACAGGTGCGAAGCCTCTGAATCCGTTGAGTAGTTTTTGGGATTTTAGCCGATCGATCATCGCCAGGGATTCTGAAAACGTTATCGGAGCGACACCGAAAACCGTATCGTTGACGGCCTCGGCCAGAATGCCCCCCAAACCGCACATGATGCATGATCCGAATTGAGGATCACGGATAAAGCCCGCCATCATTTCTATCTTGCCGTTTACCTGCCTTTGGACCAATACTTTTCCCTTGCCGTTCATTGCCGCTTGTAGCCTGTCAAATGACTCTTCAATCCCGGCGGGGGAGTTGATCCCGAGGTGTACCAGTCCGAACTCGGTTTTGTGACTGGCCGCTTTCATGAGGCCCTTTACCACCACCGGAAAACCGAAATGAAGCGCCGCCGCCTTTGTTTCCTCGAATGTAGAAACCAGTTGTTCTTCCACAACTGGAATTCCCGCTTCTGAAAGAATCTGCTTTGAAATGAATTCGTCCAGGTCTCCATTTTCTGATTCAAGTAGGGTAGACAACGTATCGGATATCTTGATCGCCGCCGAGGGCATTGCGAGTTTGGAACTCTTGGCGGCTTGAGACTTGTCGGGACTGAGAAGAATCGAGAGGCACTCCACTCCCCGAAGCAGTTCTCGAAATACCGGAACCGATAATTGTTCGGCTTCGCGCTGAAAAGAGGTTACCTGTTCCCGTTCTCCTGAAATCCAGCACACAAACGGCTTGTCCGCTTGGCGTGCAACTTGGGACAGGAACGCAAGGTCCGGTTCGAGATCAAACCCGCCGACAAAGCAATGCACGAAAACGGCATCCACATTAGGATCGGCGGCTACTGCCTGCATGGCTGTTCCGAAAGCCTTTTTTGGCCCGTTTAAGATAGCTCCCGGCCACAAGTCCACGGGGTTTGACGGCGGCATCCATTCGGGAAAAACAGACCTTAACCTCTCAATGGTCGAATCTGATAACTGTGCCGGCACCAGGCCGTAACCATCCATGATGTCGGTTTGAACGATACCCGCCCCACCGCTGTAGGTAAGGATGGCGATACGATTTCGACTTTCAGGATTGATCTTGGGGTACATGGAAAGCGTTCGACAGAAGTCCATGAGCTGATAGAAGGCCCTGGCCTGGAAAACGCCGACCTGTGCCAGCGCGCCTGCTATAACGGCACCGTTACCTGAAAGACTGGCCGTGTGGCTCATGGCGGCCTGGGCACCCTTGGCAGTCTTACCACCGTTCAAAACCACAATCGGTTTGGGTGATCGGCGGCACAAGTCAATAAATCGACGACCGTCGGCAAAGGATTCAAGATAACACCCAATGGCTTTGGTTGCCGAATCCTGAATGAGGTATTCGATAAGATCGTTTTCATTCACATCCATTTTATTGCCGATGGAGCATACTTTATTGACCCCCATCGTCCCGTGTGAAAGGATGTCAATCAGAAAAGCCCCGGAGAGCATTCCGCTCTGAACAATCAGGGAAACACCGCCCGGCACCAAATGGGTGTCCCAGATCGTGGGGGTGACCGTTGAGAAAATGAACCGACTGGGAGCGTCGACGAGTCCCATACAGTTCGGACCCCACAACCTGATTCCGGACCGATCCGCTATCCGTTTCACTTCATCTTGAATGGCTTTGCCCTGGTTGCCGGTTTCTGAAAATCCGGCTGATTGAATCATGACACCGGGTATTTCCCGTGTTGCACAGGCATCTATGATCGCGGGGACCAATCGAGCGGAAATAAAAACGATGGCAAGGTCGACCGGATCGGGGACATCCAGAAGCGATGGATAACATCTAAATCCTTCGATAGTCTCGTAGCGGGGATTTACGGGATAGATTTCCCCGGTATATCCTCGGGTAAGATTGTTAATAATGACATGGCCGCCTTTTCCCTGACCGGGTGTTGCGCCCACAACGGCAATCCCTCTGGGTTTAAAAAAAAATTCCATTGCCATTCCTTAAGAATCAAGATGTCAAATCTTGATTCGTGATTTAATCCGCTTGCGGCGGACGAGGGTTTAATTCCCCGCCTCTTGGAGCGACTAAAATTTTCCGATTGATACCCTGTTGCTTGCAACGGGGTAGTTTGTTGGGCCGGTATTTGCTTTCTAACTTTTTTTAACCGGTTCCCGGTCAGTTTGTCAACCATCGGAGATTAATACTTCGGTGCAGCGGCTGTGGGTGTCGATAACCGTTTCAGAAATTTTACCAACGCTTTGATCATAATATGGACTGCGGCTCTCATCCCGGTTTGGGCTGCATCTCTGCAAAAAGGGAGATCAGCCCCAAACACTTGTTGACGGGGGCGATTGCTGAATTCAGGGCCAGGGTAGAGCAGTGCCGCATAAACGGCGATAAGGCCAATATCGGCAACGCTCCCTGCAATACCCGTGTAAAACAGGATACCACCAAACATCAACAGGAGCACCCATTTTTCCTTCACCGTATACATTTCCCCCTTACCTGGATGGAATTAGAACAATGGATGTCGCATTGCAACACCCACCGGTTTTCAGCGATAATCTTTGTTTTGGTAATAGAATCCTTAATAATTCGTCAGCCTTTAGCAAAAGTGCAAATTTCTTCAAAGAAAGGAGGCTAGTTTCACGCCTGGAATTTATTCTGCTGGGCTACAACTCCTGTTCAGTGCTCTCGTTGTCCTTCAGTTTTCTCATCGCCCAGGCGCCAAAATTCCGAATTTCAATCCGACCGTTGCGATCGATATTTAGACCCTATCGCTTAATGACGCTGTAATGGCGTCTATTACAACCGATGCAAGCATCTCACCGAAAAGTACGTGCTTTCCACAGTAGCGGATCGTCTCGGAACCAAATCCATTGGCGACAGCAATCGCATCAGTACCCGTTCCGGTAGCGATTGTCCCGGAAACCGGGCTTTTTACGCCGAGTTTACGAATTGCGACGGTTTTTGCTTCAGTGGCTAGCATCACGGATTCCACCATGGCTGCATGGGACATCGTTGCATTTGTTAAAATGATGATGTTGATAGTTCCGGATGGATTGGCATCGATCTGAAATTTGCGCCAATCGGCTCTGTCACCTGCGCAGCGGGCATTTGAAATCCCGGCCGTAACCATGGCTGTTAATTCGACGCCTTGCGATGATCGGGAGACCAGCCTGAAGGAATCCATGGATGCGGATGTCATCATACCGACGGTTGTCCCGCTAAGTCGAAGCTTTCTGCTATATTCTGCAAGTGTATCTTCTGGTTTATCAGATGGTTGCTTCGTGCCCTCGAAATTATCCGCCACTTTCATAATTAAAATATTTGAAGCGGCACAGGCACCTCCGTTAAAAACAGCTGAGCTGAGGACAGAGTGTTCAGTGCTAAAACCGACGAAAATATGCTGCGAAGTTTGTTTCAGCTCAAATCGGTTATTCCGGCTCATAATGAATTCGTTCCCCGCCCAATGCGAATCACCTAAACGCCGACATGAAGTTATCTTTTCTTGCTCCTTCCCGCCTTCCAGTTTTGGTAATAATCCCAGCTGACAAAATCATTTATTTCCTTGAATTGTCGGTCTTTTTCAAGCAGGCCGGCTCTAAGAACATCTCCGATTGAAAGCATGCCGATGTACTCACCATCTTTTTCGATAAGTATGTGTCTCAGAAACAATCCCAGAAACATTTCTTCCAGCTTGTAAATGCGGGTGCTGTGGCTTGCGCTGCGAAGCGGGGAGGTCATATAGTCGCCGACTATTGCGATTTTAGGATCAAATCCTTCGGAAGTGATGTTGCGTAAAAGATCGCGTTCCGACCAGATTCCCACAAATTCGCCGTCTTTCTTAACCAGAATTGCACCGATTTTGTGATCTACCATTTTGCAGCAAGCCTGGTAAACCGTCTGATCCCATGAAATGGATACTATGTCGCGTTGTTTGTCGTTAATGATGTCTTCCGCAATTTTCATGCCTTTCTCCTTAATATTATCTTTTAATCGATTGGGGCCATATTTGCTATATGACGGAAAAGAACTGTTAAGCAAGACATTTCCGCCTTTAAAAATTCCGATCGCAGACAGACCGGTAAGCTATGTTCTAAATGACCTAAAATTTCAACCCCAAAGCGAAAAATCAATGTTGACAATAAAGACCGCTTTCGTTATCCGGTGATGATGGTCTAATTTTAATGGAAGCCTCAGTATGTTGGGCTGAAGCCGGTAGACAATTAGCAATTTTCGCTGAATACACCTTATAAAAGTAATATCCCATCTTTAAATGGCAATTATCCGAACAGATTGGTCACTCATTGCGAAGGATTAAACAATGCTGCTGAACCCCAAAAAGGAAACATTTGGACATCTTGATGAAAGATCCAGAGAGATCATGTTGAAAACCGTCGAATTTTTTGAGAACAAGGGTAAGACGAAACTCAAAAAGGACGAGCATGAACGTGTATGGTACGCTGATTTTCTGGAATTCGTGAAGGAAAATAAGATATTCGCCACCATGCTTACCCCGGCTGCCTATGGGAGCAGGGATACCGATATTCGTTGGGATACGACTCGCAATTGCGATTTTAACGAAATCCTCGGTTTCTACGGGCTGCCCTACTGGTACACCTGGCAGGTAACCATCCTGGGTTTGGGCCCTATCTGGATGGGCCAAAATGAGAAAGTAAAGAGAAAAACCGCTGAACTGCTGCGGCAAGGTGAAATTTTTGCCTTCGGCCTTTCGGAGAAAGCACACGGCGCGGACCTTTATTCCAGCGAAATGATGCTGACGCCGCTGGGTGGCGGCAAATATGTGGCCGATGGCGGAAAATACTATATCGGTAACGCCAACGAGGCGGCGCTGATTTCCACATTCGGCAAAAATTCGGAAACGGACGATTACGTCTTTTTTGTCGTGGACTCCGGGCATGAAAATTACGAGTGCGTGAAAAACGTGGTCAATTCCCAGAATTATGTCGCCGAATACGCCCTGCATGCTTACCCTATCACGGAAGCGGATATTCTTACAACCGGCCGGGATGCCTGGGACTCGGCTTTGAATACGATTAATGTAGGCAAATTCAATCTAGGGTGGGCCAGCATCGGTATTTGCTCGCACGCATTTTACGAGGCCATCACCCACGCGGCCCATCGTAATCTTTACGGCAAATACGTCACGGATTTTGTGCACATTCAGCAGCTGTTCACCGATGCCTATACCCGCCTGACCGCGATGAAGCTTTTTGCCAAACGGGCCACCGACTATATGCGTAGCGCTTCGCAGCAGGACCGCCGCTACCTGCTGTATAATCCCATGGTGAAAATGAAAGTCACCAGCCAGGGTGAGGAAGTCATCAACCTGCTATGGGATGTGATCGCGGCCAAAGGATTTGAAAAAGATATGTATTTTGAAATGGCTGCCCGGGACATTCGCGCCTTGCCAAAGCTGGAGGGGACTGTCCATGTGAACATGGCGCTTATCATCAAGTTTATGGCCAACTATTTTTTCAATCCGGACAAATTCCAGGAACTCCCCAGGCGCAATGATTCAAAAGACGACGATTTCCTTTTCAACCAGGGACCCACCCGGGGCCTGGGAAAAATCCGGTTTCATGATTTCAACATCGCTTACGACAGCGTTGACCTGCCGAACATCACCATTTTTAAGGAGCAAATTGATGTTTTAAAAGAATTTCTCCTGAAGGCCACACCGACGGAAGATCAAGTCAAAGACATTGATTTCCTTTTGATTGTGGGTGAACTGTTTACGCTGGTTTCTTACGGACAGCTTATTATTGAAAATTCAAGGATCGAAGGAATTCAAGATGACCTCCTGGATCAAATCTTTAATTTTATGATCAGAGATTTTTCAAAATATGCTCTCCAGCTCTATTCTAAGACCGGCAGCACCCGGCAGCAGATGGACTTGTGTATGAAAATGATCCGCAAGCCGCTGCTAAACCCGGAACGCTTCCTGAACGTATGGCAAAATTATGTATATGCCCTGAAAGATACCTATGAGATGAACCCGTAGCCCTGACAAACCTACCTTACCTAACGCTGCAAAAGCCGGAGGGCTTCAGAACTATAGCCGAATCGGCTCATATCTGCTATATGAAGGAAAAGAGCTGTTAAGCGGGACATTTACCACTTAATAAATGGAGGAACTGCTATGACCGCGACATTAAGAACACCAAAAGAGCGTTTCCAGGATCTTCCCGATTTTCCATATACTCCCATCTACTTAGAGGATCTGAAAGGTTATGAGGGACTGCGAATGCATTACCTAGATGAAGGCCCGCGGGACGCTGAAAACGTTTTCCTGTGCTTACATGGCGAGCCGACCTGGAGCTATCTGTACCGTAAGATGATTCCCGTATTTTCGGCTGCCGAACACCGGGTGGTGGCACCGGATTTTTTCGGGTTCGGGCGCTCCGACAAACCGGTGGCAGAGGATGTCTATCAATTTGATTTTCACCGCGGGTCACTTTTGGCCTTGATTGAATATATGGATCTGAAGAACATCATTCTGGTATGCCAGGACTGGGGCGGACTGCTGGGATTGACATTACCGATGGATATGCCCGATCGAATCACGCGTCTATTCATAATGAATACCACCCTGGGGACAGGTGACGTTCAACTTTCTGAAGGATTTATAGACTGGCGTAATTGGGTCAGGAAAAATCCTGATTTGGGGGCCGGACGCTTGCTCCATCTAACCTGTCCGCACTTATCGGATCAGGAATGCGCCGCTTATGATGCTCCCTTTCCCGACATTCGCTACAAAGCCGGTGTGCGTCGCTTCCCGGAAATGGTACCCGATAAGCCTGATGCAGACGGTGCTGAATTGTCACGCAGGGCCCGGGACTGGCTGAAAACCGAATGGTCCGGTGAGACCTTTATGGCCATCGGTATGCGGGATCCGGTTCTCGGCCCACCGGTAATGGAGGCTTTGAGTAAGAGTATTGCGAACTGTCCCCAACCCTTTGAAATCGCCGAAGCCGGTCATTTTGTACAGGAATGGGGTAGGGATGTGGCTAAAAAAGCCTTGGAGGCATTTCGGCTTTTATAATTCGAGATTCGAAATTAAATGTCAAAAAAAGGTAGCCTTTGCTGCCGTAGCATAATTACATTTTCAACCGTGAAAAACTCGTGCATCAGTGATTGTAAAACCGGACAATATCGGATGTTTAAATAGAGATTTGTATTATTAAAGCATTTTCGTGCCTGTGCCTTTGAGGCTGAAAGATGACCGGAGGTATTGTGATGGACAGCAACATAGCAAGCGCGATCGCACTCAAATATCCTCCGGTGGCCCTGATCTGGTCGGACCAAAAGCCCGAGGATGTCGTCCAGTTTAAAGAACAAAAATGGGGCTGCATTATGTGGCCGGTTCATTTCTGGAGCGCCCCACCTGGCAGACTCTGGTGAAGAATAAGTAAAAGGAGGTTATCCGTGCCGCCGATTAAAGCATTGCAAAATTGGCTTTCCGTTCTTCTTTTTTGCCTGGTCGTTATGATCGGATGCGCATCGCTCGGCCAGGTTGAAACTCGAGAAATAAAACCGTCTGGAATCGAGGCACTACCGTCCGGAAATGGCTGGTGGTATGCTCGATTCCATATCAACTGGCCGCCCAACACCGACCCCATCTGGTATATGGATCCATATCTTGCCCATCAAATTATATTTCCGTTGTTGCAGGCACATCAAAACGACATTCACCTGTGGCGTTTTCATCGCCGGGCAGCACGTGATAGCGCCGGACGGCAGTTTAGCTTCATCTTTTACGCGTCTTCCCGCACCGCCCGAGATATTTTTCAGACACTTCAATCGGAACCGGTGGCCGGCGATATGAAATCTACCGGCCTCATCGATGATGTTGTCTGCGATGACCCGGCCAAGCTCACCCGGCCGAATATCGAAGATACCAGCGACAAAAATTGGCCGGTTTCAATCCAAAAAGCCTGGCCCTATTACATCATGGGTGTGAGCCAAATGTGGCTGGATTTAATTACCCAGGTGGCCGACGATAACCTGAAGAGCGATCCTCCTGTGTCGATCAAAGAAATTGAAACGTTCTATAAGCAAGTCAATGAAACCATGACGGATTTATGGCGGAAACAAGGACGTCATGCTTTCATGCATCATTTAAACGCGTTGTTCGGATATGAACCTCTAATATACTATGAGAAACGCTATCTGACATTCTAAACCGTTATTTAATAAAGCAACGGAATTATCACCCAAAAAAATGGGAATATCCACCGGCTTTTAGCGACTACCTTTGTTTTGGTTATAGAACCGTAAAATAATTATCTATCTGAAAAGATCCCATCAACTCTATCTTTGCAAATACCATTTATACTGGAAAATCATTTGGTTACCCTTGCCCGCCAGTTGTTTTTGCAAACCCGTTGGTTTTTGAGGGCAGGATGTTCCAAACAGCAAGCCATTGAGCTGGTTTCCCGCAAGAATGCCCGAATTCTTGGTATCGATGACCGGCTGGGTGTCCTTGAAAAAGGAAAGTGGGCCTCATTTATTTGCTGGAGCAGCGATCCCTTTGATCTGGCAAGTTATCCAGCAGCGGTGTATGGCGAGGGTGAGTTGCTTTTTGGTGATGAGGCTGGCCGCTGCGATGGCCTGAATTAAAGAGCGAACCGCAGAATATCGATACTTGTCCGCCTATGGAGGATTCGTTTTTTTAGAGTTTCTTTTTAGATCAGATCGGCCGTTTCTTGGCCGGCGACTGGGCTGAAATGATATCCCAGGATTCCACATTCCTGCGGGTCATCTTTCATGGTTGCAAAATTAGAATCATTAGATATAATATCTGTAATAGTAATCGTTTCGAACAAAAATTAATCGGGTCATACATGTCGGTGCAGGTTTCCCTGAACACGCCGAGAGGGTTTTATCTGGTGGAAATTTATATGAAAACCGGGCTCTGCTAACGTTGGGCTGAACTTTTATCATGGAGCGTTTTACAGGAGGACAAAATGGGAAAAAAATTTCAGCGAATATTAACTATGACAGCATTTATTCTGCTATCTTTGGCCGTCGCAATTGGTTATCTTCAGGCCGAAGAAAAGCCGGATATGAAGGGTTGGGGTATAGATGATCCATACAATAAACTCTATGATGTGAGAGAATTTGAAAAAATTAGAGCCTGGGTTGTCCGTGTAAAAGAGGTCGTCCCTATGCCCGGCATGTCACCGGCAACCGCATTGGATGTCAGGGAGGGGTCCGATGTGTTTGAAGTACATCTTTGTCCAACCTGGTATCGTAAACCCAGCGAGATTCGAGTTAAGAAAAATGAGCGCATCAAGCTAAAAGGTGCTTGGGCGGAGATCGATGGCAGGGATGTATTCATGGCCTCTAAAATAAAAAAAGACCCTGACTTTGAAATCATAAAAGTTCGTTTGACCAAAGATGGTACGCCCTTTTGGACCATGACACCGGAACGGCTTGCCATGGAAACAAAAAGTGATTAAGAGCTCTTAATTGGTCGGGCCATTGACCGACAAAGAATAAAAAAAACCATACCAAGGCGACTCGTTAAATGAACCCCGGAGAATTGCTTGAAATTTCAGGTTATTTTTGGAAGACTTGCGCGTTGCACGCCGCCATTAAATTGGATGTGTTCACTGTTATCGGTGACGCGCAATTAACCGGCAAGGAGATCTCCGAACAGCTGAATGGCTCTCAAAAAGGCGTGGAAAGGCTGCTCAATGTGCTGATCGCCATGGATCTGCTTGAAAAAACCGGTGGCAAATATGCCAACACTCCTGCGGGCAAAACCTTTCTT